>JBFIDQ010000395.1:0-1147 GCA_041603795.1 Chlamydiales bacterium | reverse complement strand
TCCACTCGTAGTAGTCCTTGAAAAGGCTTTCCTTGAGAATTTTAGAGTGAAGGGCAGCGACTCCATTGATCTTGTGTGATCCATAAATGGCTAGCGGTGCCATTTGCACCTGCCCATTTTCGATGATGGACATGCGTCGAACGCGCTCCTCATCACCTGGATAGCACTCGCGTATGCGATCACACATTTTCTGATTCAGTCGCTCGATAATTCGGAGCTGCCTTGGAATGAGGCATCCGAGTAGGCCGTGATCCCATTGCTCAAGGGCTTCCTGTAGGACGGTATGATTCGTATAGCTGGTAACTTCCCGCGTCATGGCCCACGCTTCGTCCCAGTTCACTCGATATCTCTTCGTAAGTACGTGCATGAGTTCGGCTATGATGAGTGCCGGATGGGTGTCGTTGATTTGAATACGTACCCGATCGGTGAAATCTGATAGGTCATCATTATACGCGAGATAGCGCGCCATTATATCCTGAAGAGAGGCAGAGACGAGAAGAAACTCTTGCTTGAGACGTATGCGTTTTCCCGTATCGTTGTTGTCGTTGGGATAGAGGATGTCCGTTAGCTCCGTATTCTCCGCAGCTTGGCCAAGGCGTCCAGCATTGAATCGATGTAGCTTGAAATTACGTGGCGACTCTTTTGTGGTCCAAAGGCGCAGCGTGGCGACGGAAAAATTATGAGCGGTTCCGTAACCGACAATGGGGAGGTCATAGGGAAGAGTCTGGACCTCCTCGTAGTCGTGAAGCGTGTCGCTGTCCACATCCTTATCAACATAACCACCAAACTTTATGCTAGCTCGATAGGCATCGCGACGAAATTCCCATGGATTTTCGTTGAGAAGCCAGCAGTCGGGCTGCTCTTGTTGCAGACCATCCCATAGCTGCTGCTCGAAGATGCCGTAATGGTAGCGCAACCCGTATCCCATTGCAGGGTACTGAAGTGTGGCCAGAGAGTCTAGAAAGCACGAGGCGAGTCGGCCCAATCCGCCATTGCCAAGACCCGGATCGTGCTCGCGTCGTAGTATCTCATTGGGGTTGCGACCCATGCGGGTCATGACCTGCTCCACGAGGTCACCTGCCCCGATATTGGTGATGTTGTTTTGTAGAATGCGGCCGGGCAAGAATTCCATGGAGAGGTAGTGCAG
>JBFIDQ010000394.1:0-1219 GCA_041603795.1 Chlamydiales bacterium | reverse complement strand
TCCAGGAGATGCTTTCTTTTATGTTGGAAAATTCCTTCATCAAGGCGGCTACTAAAGAAGTCTTGCCAGTTCCTGCCGGGCCGCTGAGCACAAATGCTGAGCCGCGAACGACTTGTGTGAGTGGGTTGGCGTCCTTACTCGACATTTTGCACCTGCTCTCTAATGCGTTCGAGTTCGCCCTTAGAAGCGACTACGAGGTGCGAGATTTCAATGTCAGAGGACTTAGAGGCGATTGTGTTGATCTCGCGAAAAAGCTCCTGTAGTAGGAAGTCGAGAGTCTTGCCAACGGGACCCTCACTCTGCAGCATCGCCTCAAGTTGGGTGAGGTGCGAACGCATGCGCGTCAACTCCTCTTCGATGTCGATACGCTCCGCATAAAGAGCAACCTCACGCATGATGCGATCATCAAATTCAGAACCGGTATTGATCTGATGAATACGCTCCATAAGCTTCGCGCGGTACTTTTCGCACGCGCCGTTTGCTAAGGGGGCGATCTGCTCTATCTGTGAACGGACCTGCTGCGCGCGCTGATAGATGTCGTCAAGAAGTGCCTCTCCCTCGCGCTCTTGCATCGAATTGAACGCCGTCATAGCAAGGTCAAATGCTTCACGAAGGGGAGCGCGGTAGGCCGCCTCGTCCTCAATGGCCACGGTGGCCGTAAGTACGCCCTCCATGTTCATAAGGGCGTCCGCAGTGAGAAGTGTGGGGTCGCCAATTGCGCCGCCAATCGACTCATGAGCGCTCTTGAGCTGACGCACAAGAGCGAGATTAGGCTCCATCTGAATGGGTCCTTCGCCTTCAAAAACGGCCTTTAACGTGACCGTTACGCGCCCGCGCTGGAGCCGCTCGCTTACCCACTTGCGGAGGTCGGGATCGAAGCATTGAAGCTCCCGTGGAGCGTTGATGGCGATGTCGAGAAATTTGCGGTTTAGGCAATGGATCTCGACAACAACGCGACCAAAGAAAGCGCTTGTTTGCGCTCGCCCGTAGGCCGTCATACTCTTAAGCATTTGTTACATATAGAGGGTTCGTTCCAGCGAGGCCAGTTTAACCCTGAATATCATAAAAGTCAATCTTTGCATTGAGGGTTCCAGGGTAATCGTGTGGTAACGATTGTTTTAACGCGAAGAGCGCGAAGTTAGCGAAGAAACCGCGAAGGGGCGGGCCGAAAATTCTTGCCGCATGGAAAACGTTTATTTTCCATGCGGCAAGAATTTTC
>JBFIDQ010000393.1:0-1223 GCA_041603795.1 Chlamydiales bacterium | reverse complement strand
TACTATGGGCCTGTCCGACTTCCTAGCGGCCATCGTTGGTCTCATTCTTCATTTGACGCCCCTACCACTTTCCCTATGGAGCCCACTAGGATCCCTTAAGCCCGTACGCCTCAAGTTCTCAATACATCGCTCAATACATGCCGCGACTTGATAACTCCGCCGCCTCTTCACAACCTCGCCATTGTCGGTTGATCCATGTTGACTTCGATCGCGTTACAAACCTCGTCAGGCGAAACTGCCTTTCGGAGCGATACCAGTACTTCAGGGACACGGTTCCCCTACGGCCTATATTGTTCGCTGTGTACGCTTCACACAGATTGTTCACACGTTGATTGGAACCGTAGTTCCTGACTGGAGAGTGTTTGCTCTCCCGATGCTCCGCACTGCGCGCAACACTCGCTAAGGGTGGCTGGCTAGCCCTTACCCTAAAGGGACTTGCACCCTGCCAGATGCATCAAGCTTTCTTGACGCACTAACGCTTGGCACATTGGCGGCTTTGGAGGAGCGAAGCGACGGAAAAGCCGTCCAACTGCTGCCACTTGTTATGAATTTTAAGTTGCGCCATAATGTGTACCAATATAGTACTTAATACACACGGGTGCAACATGAGAACTAACATAGTAATTGACGACCAATTAATGGCGGACGCTCTACAAGCAACAGGTCTACACACAAAAAAAGAGGTGGTAGAAGAAGGACTTAGGACCCTGATAAAGCTGCGAAAGCAGGCCGAAATTAGAGATTTGCGAGGTAAACTTAAATGGGAGGGGGATTTAGACGACATGAGAATGAATAAGTGATAGTAGTTGATACGAGCGTTTGGATAGACTACTTCAATGGCCGAATTACGCCGGAAACGGAAAGGCTGGACTCCTCTCTCGGCAACAGCGCTGTCGCTGCTGGAGACTTGATAGCATTGGAAATACTGCAAGGCTTCCGCTCCGATAAAGATTATAAAACCGCTAAAAAATACCTAGCCTCTTTGCACCAGTACAATATGCTTACACCAGATTTAGCGATTAAAGGGGCTGAAAATTACCGCAAGCTTAGAAAGAAAGGCATCACTATCAGAAAGACTGCAGATGTGATAATTGCTACATTTTGCATTGAGCATCGACTTCCCCTTTTGTACACGGACAAAGACTTTTTGCCATTTACCCATCACTTGAAGCTACGCTCGGTGCTGGAGAAATCATAACGCCGCTGTAACTGGCGGAAAATAC
>JBFIDQ010000392.1:0-1284 GCA_041603795.1 Chlamydiales bacterium | reverse complement strand
TAGCCTTTTGAAGGCTGGACAAGGCGCCATTACCCAGCAGCGTGCAGGAGAATTTCAGCTCATTAGAATGGGAGAAAGAGCAACGATCCAGGACGCTCAAGTCGTTCGAGCCGTGCCAGACGGATTTGAATGCGGCAGATCCATATCCATCATCTACCCCACGATCGATAAGCTTTTGGCGAGTGTGGGATTGGTGTCGCGTGATCTTGTAAGAGAAATTCCTTTTGCCCACGAGCTGTCACACTCCGTTTCAACTGATGATTTTCTCACGGCCAGGTTGGTTGATTCTGCGAAGGTGTTGTCTGTGGGAGAGGTGATCGTGGCCTTCAAGGGAACGGAGTACTTCTACGGGCAGGTGCTTAAAACCGATAATGATCGGGTCTGGGTGACGCGAGGTCCGGAGCGGTTTGAATGGTTCGATCTGCACAAAATCGGGCGCCTGGCTCAGCAGGCTGGGTCTCGCTGGTTTTATTCGTGGCCAGGCATCCCTCCAGTCGATGTGCTCTTCAAGGTATACGAGCCTGATCTTAAGGAGTTGCGTAAAGGAGACCTCCTCCTAGGTCCGTCGCATCAGATCCTTGAATATCGCAAAGACTTTTCCTCCGAGGCCCTAAGGGTGATATGTGTTAGAGACCCCGGACGGCCTCGTGTTTATGCGCGGGGGATGACTCCAGAAGGGATTCGAATAAAGGCCCAGGAGGTGCCACCACCAAATATACCAGAAAACGAGAGGTGGACAGAAGCTGACTTCAAAAAGCTCCCTGTTAAAACAAATACGGCGCCAGAGCTCCTAGAAGGGATGTGCAAAGCAATTAACCTCATAGGGAATGGGCAAGAAACCAAAGCTCTATCGTTGTTGTACCTACAAGGAATTTGTCGGCTACTCGGTTCGAAGTCCGATGAAATTGTGCAGAAATCCCTCTTGAATCTCTCCACGACGTGCCAGGCGGGGGTTTGCGCTCGTGGTCGCACGATGAAGTTGGAGGCAGAATACATTCGCCTGAGTGGAGGCGTTAGCGATAGCGAGGGATTGGAGCATCTTTTTCTGGTGATCTTTGACAGCGTAAGAGCAGATATCCTTTTGCAAATTGGGCATGAGTTGGGAAGCATGAAGGATGTCCCTAGTTTTCACCCTCCCAACTTTACGTATGCGGATACCGAGTCGGTTCACTTCCTTTCCGCCTGTAGAAAGTATCTCGGGGAGCAGCTGGGCCTCCTGCGATCGAAGAGCGCCGTTGAGGATGCAAATGTAAACCTGTTTAAGAACGCCTTTGAAGACTCTAG
>JBFIDQ010000391.1:0-1338 GCA_041603795.1 Chlamydiales bacterium | reverse complement strand
TAGGAGCGGTCAACTCTCTGATATAAGCTTGTTTGTGAGAGTTCACGGGAGAGCCGGATGCGGGAAATCTGCATGTCCGGTTCGATGAGGGGGAGAGGGATTGGCCCTCTCCCTACTCTACCGTTAAAATTTCTATAAATCATTGATTATTAATGTCATGGGTTTAGATTGCATTCCTCATTCGATGGAGATGTAGGATGTTAATAAAATATTCATTGCAATGAAACGAGGAAGGTGAAATACGAGGGGTTTGTGTTTTAAATTTTACTTGGAGTTGTAAAAATGGTCAGCCCCCTCGCACCGTCTCAGAGTACCCACCGATCATCGAAGAGAGAGCTAGAAGTCACGGAGGTGAAGCGTCCCAACAAGAGACAGCGGATCACCAGCTACGAGTCCTCTAGCAGCAGCAGTCAGAGCACAACCCCGCGGATGGTGTTGCTTGCTCGCGCCAATGTGACGAGTTTTTTGCCAGCACGTAGCGGCAAGCGCACTTATTTTTCAGGGACCTCAAACACCACGGTTTCTCGTGTGAATCTGATCCGCAACGGAGCCTTGGAAGAGACGGGTGTTCCAATGAGGCTTAACTGTGAAACGGATCCGCGCAAATCCACGCCGGGTAGTATCGATTTGGCAGAGCGGATTCGCCACCACGCGAAACTTCGAATTGATCTCTTCTATCTCCTATGCGTGGCCTACAAAGGGGAAGGGTTGACCATTGAGCGTGATACAACCTGCTTACAGCATGGTGTCGGACCTTTTTTTGGCACAGCCGCTGCTCACAGTTGCATCCTTCCTGGAATCAAAGACAACTTTTTTAGTCGCCTCACTGAGGACGTAAAGAAGAACGGATTGAGTGGCAAAAACGTTGAGCGCTTGGTTGCTCTTGGCATGCATGAGAAGATGGCCGACGCGTTGCAGCAGCTGATGAAGGATGCGGAATTGCGAAAGATTTTTGATATAGTCGAGCACTTTTCTGCCGCGTCTGAGGGTCAATTTGTGAGCCGCTGCTCGAATTTTTATCAGTCGATGAACAGCACCGTTACCCTACCTACCTACGTGAATCAGCTCGACAGTGCGATGGAAAAGGTCATGCGACCTGTTGCTCTGGAACTTGTGAATAAGGTCTCGCAGGGCAAGCTCGAGCCATACGAGGCGACGCGCTGCTTTACGGAGAAGATTCGGGCGTTTTATGAGGAGTCCGAGGCGGCGCATAACAAAAAGAAGGATTTGCTGGAGAAGGTTTTTGAGGCGGAGCAGACGTTGCTGACTCTAGAAGTGAAGATCAAGAACCACGATTTACGCGATAACGAGGGATCGCTCAAGCTCCTCAAGCAGTAC
>JBFIDQ010000390.1:0-1348 GCA_041603795.1 Chlamydiales bacterium | reverse complement strand
TATCGCTACTGTCCAGGTTTGGGTAGCGCCGGACGAACTCGTCGCGATCTAGCTGCGTTTGGGCATCTTTGCGCAGTTGTGGAAATGCTTCACAGACCCTGCCTAGATTAGAGCGTATTCGGTTTGTGAATTGGTTGAATCTTCTGATGGCGTTGCTATGGATTTCGATCTCGCCATCGTTGGGGCTCTTGAAGTTAAGGTTTTGGCTGTTTCCATATGAAACCGTTAGCTGTTCAGGGGATATTTCGACAACTGCTACGAGGGTGTGTGCATTCCATTGCTGTGCCCAAGTGGAACGCATTCCTTCGTCATCGAGCTTTTTCCACGATCCCGCTGCGTTCTCAACAGCCCTAATCGCAAACCCGTAATCTACGTTTTTTGGAATCGGAATGGTTGTGGTTCGGGGGGTCCTTTGGGTCTTTAGGGTTGAGCATGCAGAGACCAGGACGATGAGCATTGCTGCTAGTACACGTGTTGCGTCGCTTGCTTGTTTGTGGGTAGCCATTTGTTTTGTTCCTAGTCTCAGGCTGCTATAGAGCCGTGTTCATCCGATTTCGCTTTTAGTGCGATCGAACCAGAGGTTCGGTATCAGGGCCTGTCTTGTCAACCAGTTTGCTAGCTTTTCTAGCCTATTGGTGGTGCCTGGCGTGCACAAGCCAGACTCCTCAGCGCGTGCGTTCAGGTGGTTAGGCTACTCTTTACTTGGGGTCGTTATGTCACTTGTTGCTTGAAGTAGTACTGCTAAGAAACTTCTGTGGTTATGTGTCTATGCTTCAAAAAATAAATAAATCATGCTCTGTGATTTCGTTTGTATATGGCGTATTGAATGGTGGGGTGCACACTGAAAGCTAAGGAACTTGACTTTTGGTGGCGAGGATTGTTTTTCATCGCGCGAGTGTTCGATGATGCGCAGGAACAATTCGAAGCCGTAGGTGCTGCGGCGCGCGCTGAATGGGCCCGTGGCGAGAGTCCGATATTGCTTGAGGATTGGTCTGCTTGGTACTCCATGCCGGCCCGATTTCACGGGCCTATTTCTTGTAGTGTGATTCTTGCATGTGCTCCGGGTGCAAGCTTACGACTCGTAATTCCAGACTGGTTTAGCGGGGAGTGGTCCCGACGTTTCGCGGAGTCATCAAGATCCCTGCTAACCGGGGCGTCAATAAGCTTGAATGCCAACCTTCGGGCTCAGTCATTGTATGGACGAAGTATCAACTCGCTCCTCAATGAGGTGAGGAGGGGGGACGAGCGGGCGCTCCTCGACTGCGTGGGTCTTGATCCGGTGGTTTTGGGGACGAAGCCAGCTCGTAAGTTGCTCGCTACCTCAGTGCTTGCGGGTGACAGAAGGTTT
>JBFIDQ010000389.1:0-1356 GCA_041603795.1 Chlamydiales bacterium | reverse complement strand
GTTGAACGCAAATGAGTAGCGATCCAAATAGTCTCTCCTTCTGGGAGCACGTGGAATCGCTGCGAAGCACTCTCATTTGGGTTGTTGCGGTTATTGGAATTGGAACAGCCTTCTCTTTTCTTTTTCACGAGCCGCTCCTCTCTTTTCTCTCGACTCCTTACCAGAAGGTTGCGGTCGCCCAGGAACCCGAACGTCTCGTTTTAGAACGTGTCACCAATAGGACACAGGTCACCACACTGATCCATCTTCCAGATAAAGCCACCCCTTTGGGCTCTCTAGACAAGCAGGGTGGGGTCGAGTTATTGCCAGGCGCTAGCATCGACTATCTACTTCCTGGAGGGACCAGCCTTATTGTGTTGAGTCCGGTAGAGGGATTTGTTACCGCCCTGAAGGTTTCTCTATGGGCCGGCATGATCCTCACATCGCCCGTTTGGGTGTTTGTGATCATTCTCTTTGTTCGTCCAGGACTCCAAGGGGCAGAGCCTTCTACCCTAACCGCCTTTTATCTTCTAACGCTTCTCTTCTTCGGACTTGGACTCGCGTTCGCTTTTTACGTAACTCTACCAATTGCCACGGCTTTCTTTTTTCAATTCAACGGAAATTTAGCTCAAAACACGTGGGCGCTTGGCCCTTATTTAAGCTACGTTGTTAGCCTAAGTTTGGCCAACGGAGTTGCCTTTGAGTTATTTGTTCTCTTGGTAGGTTCTATTCATTTGGGTGTAATTGGAGCAAAAGAGCTTGTTGCCAAACGCCGGCATGTTATCGTTGGCTTGTTTGTTGTTGGGGCCATTTTGACCCCTCCGGATGTATTGACACAGTGCTTGGTCGCATTGCCCTTGGTCGTACTGTATGAAATTGCCATTCTCTACGCACGCTTACGCGTTAGAAAAGAGAAACCTCTTCCTCTAGCTGACACTGTTTCACCCAAATAGACACCCTTAAAAACCAACGCAATCTCTTTTGAAACGCGCCAAAGCTAAACGGGTCGAAGGCTCCTTCATAATGGAGCACGACTTCTCCTGCTTTCTTATAGGCAAGCCATGCCCGCCCCGTCTCCTCTTCAAAAAGAACGCGAGTTTTATCCTTGGGTATTTTTTGAACACCGAGAGGCATGGAAAGGCGGATAATATCCCCATCACAGTGTAGGTGGGCCTGCAGCGGCGCACCGTCAATTTTTAGGCTTATCCTGTCGTTTTTATTAAGTTGGTGATACATCACCATCCAATCTGATCCTAATATCATAGTATTACCTCGGTTTATGTTTATAGAGTAACACTGTTCTATTAGGTAAGTATAAAGCTAGCATTAAGAGTTTGTTAATGGGGCTATGCAGGGCGATTTTACCAGTCAAAACTT
>JBFIDQ010000388.1:0-1432 GCA_041603795.1 Chlamydiales bacterium | reverse complement strand
GAACCAAGGCGCTTCATCCAGGCTTTGGTAGGACCCCGACAGGTGGGCAAGACAACCATGGCCTTGCAGTTAGGAGAAACGCTTCAGCGATCCCAGCACTACGTTTCTGCCGACATCGCCACTCTCCAAGATAGCACCTGGTTGCGGACCCAGTGGGAGCTGGCCCGCCTACAAGCACGGCAACCTGGCGGGAGCTTGCTAATCATTGATGAGGTGCAGAAGATTCCGCGTTGGTCAGAGGTGGTCAAAGCACTATGGGACGAAGATACCCGGCAGGGGCTGCCGCTCAGCGTGCTTCTACTCGGCTCCTCGCCGTGGTTGATGCAACAGGGATTGACGGAGAGTCTTGCGGGGCGTTTTGAGGTCATGCCGGTGGGACATTGGAGCTATCTCGAGATGCACGACGCCTTTGGGTGGGATCTGGATCGTTTTCTCTTCTTTGGGGGCTATCCGGGGGCGGCGCCATTAGTAGACGTCAAGGATCAGGGGCGTTGGGCCAATTACATCAATGATGCCCTCATAGAGACTACAATCTCGCGTGATATTTTGCTTATGACACGGGTCGACAAGCCAGCCCTGCTCCGACGTTTGTTCCAGCTTGCTTGTCTGTATTCTGGACAGATTCTTTCCTACACAAAAATGCTGGGTCAACTCCAGGATGCAGGGAACACAACGACCTTGTCACACTACCTCACGCTTCTTGCAGGAGCCGGCATGGTGGCTGGGATCGAAAAATACGCCAATCAATCGGTTCGACGACGAGCCTCGAGTCCTAAGCTGCAAGTGCTTAATACGGCTTTGTTGAGCGCGCAGAGTGGTAAAAGTTACGCGGAAGCGTTGATCGATCGTGACTTTTGGGGCCGCCTTACAGAGTCGGCTGTCGGCGCTCACCTTCTGAATGGAGTACGCGGTACTGGTATCGAAGTCAGTTATTGGCGAGAAGGCAGCTCAGAAGTGGACTTCGTTCTGCAGTCAGGGGATCGTCTCACAGCGATCGAGGTAAAATCGAGCCTGAAAAAGGAGAAATTCTCGGGCCTAAACGAATTCAATTCGAAGTTTAATCCTACACGGGTTTTGGTCGTGGGCCATCAAGGAATTGCGCTTGAGGATTTTTTGTCTCAACCCGTTGCGAATTGGTTATGAGGAGCTGTCACGCGAGCAGCGGTGTACAACAGATGTGCAAGGCGGATGAGCATTGTATACGAGTACCGACAAGCTACTCATGAAGGAATAAGTTTCTCGAAGCATGGTTTGAAAAACGAGTCTAGTCAATTGCCTTGTGAACAATGTACTCAGGTTTCACAAAAAAATTTCTTGCCGAAGTTTAGGGGCGAAGTCCCGGCAGATGTTAGCCTAGGGCGTGAGCCCTAGGTGGCTGTAAATGAATGGATTAGCCCCAACGGGGCGGCACAATTTGTCGTTGTGAGCATTG
>JBFIDQ010000387.1:0-1461 GCA_041603795.1 Chlamydiales bacterium | reverse complement strand
CTAGCATCTGTCGTGGCTACCGCCACGTGAAATTCAGCTGCTGCAAATTCCTTCCACTCCCGACTCTGCACTCGGACTTACCCCAGCGGTGTAGCCGAAAAAAATCCAAGCCCTACGGCCTATAGAGATAGAGCCATTGATTCGCGAGTTCGGACGAGAGACCCGGTACAAGTTGGACATCGTGAGTGACCTTTCCTCGGAATAGAGCGAAGTTTCCCTCTAGAAGCTCATTCCACCAGTGCCGTGTTGAGAGCTCGACCACCTGGTAGTCTTTATTCTCTAGCTCAGCCGCCTGCACCAGAATGTTGAGAGCTGTCGAGTAGTCATAGCCGAAACCATCGATGAAGCCGTACTCCGCCGCCAAGGGAGCCGGAAAGATACGCGCCCCGTATTCGTGAATGAGCTTGTCACGGTCCAGATTTGGACGCGCAGCCGTCACGATACCAACGAACTGCTGGTAGTAGTGATCCGTGATCATCTGAAAATCTTCTGACTCTCCAGCTTGCCACGGGCGGAGAGGATTCATCGCATCTTTTCCCTTTCCCGCGGATACCGTAAGTGACTCGACACCATAATTTTCAAGTAGCCTATGGATGTTAAGAAACGTAGGGAAAATGACCCCAACGCTGCCTATAAGACTCACATCACTCGCGTATACCTGATCCGCTGCCGCCGCCACGTACATCCCGCCAGAGGCGCAGAGTCCGTTCACAAACGCAACCACAGGCACATTGTGCTTCTCCTTATAAAGGCGAATGTAGCGATAGATGTTATCCGCATCAACGACTGTTCCGCCCGGAGTATTGATCTCTACAAAAATTCCCTTAATACGTCCCTCGTCGAATACCACACCCTGGGACTCCCCAAGGACACGCTCCACAATGGCCGCATTTACCTGCTCTGCCCCAATTATCCCGGAGATCGCCAGCTTAAGAATAAGAGGTGAATCTGCCCGGAGAGCTTTGCGGGTCCCGTCGACATTCGGGGAAATCTCATACTGCGTCTTAGGCTGAACGAGCTTACCCGGCTGCCCCGCGATCGCATTGAAGAGCAGCGTCGCCGGAATAATGCCTACAAAGAGTCCGATTACACCAAAAGCGGTAACGAGCAAAGCGCGGAGCGCAGAGCGAAAGAGGGGTTCGTTTCGACGAGTCATTGGCATTCCTTTTGTGATCATTGTAGAGAGCCTAGCACATTTCCCTCAAGTTGACCTCTTGAAGTTCCGAAGACATTTGAGGAGGTTTAGGAACCCCGCGCATCAGCCTCGACCAACTTGGCAAAGGAGCCCTATTAGGAGCCCTCTTTTACAGTTTGCCATGTGGCCTGAGGAGAGCAATTGAGATGCACACCGTGAGTTGTTAACACCCTGGCAGCGCGGGACCTAAACCTCCATCTTTCTTGATTTTTATCCAAAAATCCACTACTCTCTATCACCATATGGAGCAGCTAGCAGAGTTTATT
>JBFIDQ010000386.1:0-1490 GCA_041603795.1 Chlamydiales bacterium | reverse complement strand
TTAAGGACAAAAAACGCAGTTGAACAGTAAAGCGAATTTTGCTAGCGTGGAGGGCGATTCGTGGGAGGATGCCCGTGGAAAACCTGGTCACTACCTTTATTCTTGCTTTCGTCCTCTGCCTTCTCGCCGTGGCGGGTCTTGGTATTGGGTGGATTCTTAAAGGAAAAGTACTCAAGAAAAACTGCGGTAAGCCTGTCGATTCGGAAGGGGAGTGCGGTAAGAATCAGAAGTGCGACCTGTGTGGAAAGGAAGAACCGGAAGACAAAAGAGACGACGACTTATGACAACGAAAGTTCCTTACTCTAAAGAAGATCCGGAAACCATTCAGTCGATGTTCGGCAACATCGCGAAAGATTACGACCGCGGCAATGCGGTCCTTTCATTCTCCATGCATCGCATTTGGAACGCAGCGCTCGTTCAAGAGGTGACTCAGGGCGAGGTGGGTGGCTGTCTACTCGATTTGTGTGCGGGTACGGGCGATATCGCGTTCCAGTACCTCAAAAAGTGCAAAGGTAACGGCAAGGCGATCCTGCTCGATTTTTGCGGGGAGATGCTTGCTCACGCGAAGGAAAAGGCAAAAGAACAGAGCTATAGTGCTCAGCAGACGACTTTCATTCAGGCCGATGCGCAAAAGATACCCTTGGAAGATAGTAGTGTGAATCACATTACCGTGGCTTATGGAATACGGAATGTCAAGGAGCCGCGAGAATGTCTTAAGGAGGCTCTACGCGTGCTGCGGCCGGGAGGTACCTTCGGCATCCTCGAACTGACACGACCTAACCACCCTCTTATGAAGCTCGGTCATAGTGCCTACCTCAAAACTGTGCTTCCCGTCTTGGGGAAGATGGTGACATCTGACAAAGAGGCCTACGATTACCTCTGCAATAGTATTCATGGATTCATTTCCCCCCATGAGCTCGAAGCACAGATGCGGGAGGTGGGGTTTGTACACACGGTGCAGCGGCCGCTGATGGGCGGCATTGCAACCGTTCTTACTGGCAGAAAGCGCGGGGGCGTGCCTGCCTCAACACGGCGGGCGTTCGAGTGCTTCAAAGACGAAGAGGGGCGTTCGCCGATGCAGCGCAGCCTTACCTTTTTTCGATCCTACCAGCGGCGTATCCGCCGCGGGGTCGTTCTACATTGAATCTGATTTCCTAAAGGAACGTAATGACAAGTGAAGTTGAGCAAGGAATCAAGCTGCGGGTATTTGTCGGCTGCCTGGTGAACTCTGAGGTGCGGATGCATCTCAACTTCAGTGATCTGTGGAAAACGGACCAGGTGATCCGCAGCGATGATGGTGATCCTCTTGATAAGGTGCGTCATGAGGATAAGGAGTACGTGGGCGTGACGGTGTCGGACCCTGTTCTCTCTGAGGAGGAGCTTGGAATGCGTGAGGCTTATGTTCGACGTGCGTTGGAGCGCTATTGTCCGGAACTTGAGGTGGAGCGGTTTAAGATGTCCGTTATCCCGCAGCTCTTCCTATCATGAGC
>JBFIDQ010000385.1:0-1522 GCA_041603795.1 Chlamydiales bacterium | reverse complement strand
TCCCTCTGCGCACCTCCGCGCACTCCCCGCCTCTGCGTTAATTTTTTTTAACCCTTCGATATTCAGGAGACTGGGTATTTGAGAAAAACAACGGCGAAAGTGGTATGCTCTGGGAGGAGGGGTCGGTAAATGACGGATCGCATACCGGGAACATTGCAGCGTCACTTGAAAGTGGCAGAGGGTTATCTCGCTGATGGCCGGATCCGTGATATGGAGTTCTCGCGCTATACCTACCAGGTGCAGGTCGCTGACCAATCAACAAACAAAAAGCACTGGGCGTTTATTCAGCTTGATCCGTCAGGAGGAATTCTTGATCGCTTTTGCTCGTGTGATGTGGAGGATAGCTCGGAGACGTGTGAACACGTAGCTGCCGCTTACTTGGCTATCTATGGGGGACGCCATCGTCCGCTTCATCGCCGTTTTTTGGAGTCGCTTTGGGTAAAAATGACGCAGCTGGCTCTGGAGAAACTGGGGGATGATCCTAAGCTCCTGAAAAGAAAGAAGGAGGGGGTCTACGGGGCAGGTAAGGTATTTACGATCGAGGTAAAAAGTAAGGCGGGGGTCGCTCGCCTCCAGGAATGTCTGAAGCCGGTAGATCTCAATGGCGATGAAACGTCACTAAAATTTGCAAATCTTACGACGGAAGAAATGGAGGCGTGGGAGACGGGAAATCCGCCGCCGCCGCTCCGCTATGAGCTCTCGTTCTGGGCGGAACTGGCGAAGTGGGCGATGATCTTGGAGGAATTCGGAACGCAACCGAAAATCACATTCGAGGGAAAAGGTCTTCCTAATAAAATCACGGCAACGATCAAGGGCCTCTCTTTTTCAATAGCGGTTGAGCCTGGCGAGTGGCCGCGATTGCTTCCAACGTTGGTCGGACGAAAGAATCTGCCGCTAGAGGTGCGTCACTTGCAGGAGGAGACGATCGAGGCGGTTACCTACGATGTGGAGGGTCGGAGATTTCTTGTGAGGGCGCATGAGGAGGAGAGCATCAATGGACTCAATACAGGCGTGGTCTTAGGTGAGTGGACGTTCTTGGAGGGTAGGGGATTCTATTGCCAGGAGGAGCACCCTCTATTGGGACAGGGGGAGATCTCAGGGGATCAGGTGCCCTATGCTCTTACGGAATTCGGACCTCTACTGCGTCGACACTTGGGCAACGCGGAGATCCACATCACGCCGAAACCGCTTTCGACTCACCTTGGATTTGATGAGGAGGGAAACCTCGCGATATCGAGCTATCTTTTTGAACAGGGCGATATGGCGGCTCCTGGAGCGGCGCTCTTCGATGAGTGGGTCTACTTGCCAAATGAGGGGTTCTATCGACTCGATCCGGAAGGGGAGCACTACCACAAGGAGCTGATTCCTCGGCGGGAGGTGGCGGACTACGTGACCCTAAACCGTGGGTGGTTCAACTCGCAACTTGGATTTCAAACGCACCTGGCACAGGTGGAGGTCTACTTGACCTACACGCTAGATAGTGCGGATCGGCTAACGTTCATGACAAAACTGGACTCGGGCG
>JBFIDQ010000384.1:0-1610 GCA_041603795.1 Chlamydiales bacterium | reverse complement strand
TACGAATGCGAATTCTAGCTTGCTTTCCCTTGTCCGTCAGAAAAATATATGGAGTGGCTACATGAACTGCTCGCCCTTGCATTTCAATGAGTTGCGCTCAATGTCGGATGAAAGATAAAAACAATGAACTCACGACAGTCGTATACTATGCGCGGGCCTAGGTGTTAATTTTTCGGCATCGCAAAAAATCAACACCACACCGTCACCGCGGAATAGACTTGTAATTTAGGTTTTGCTACGTTCGCCTGTTCGAATTACGACGGAGGAATAGCAAAAATGATTCGAGTAGAACTGAGTGAGCAAGAAAAAAAAACGACTGAAGCAAGAGAGGTACGAACACCCGGACCCCGTGGTGCAGAAGCGGGCAAACGCACTGTATTTTAAAAGGCTGGGGTATAAACACGCTGAAGCCTGCAGTCTAGCAGACATTTCCTACACGACGTTGACAAGGGTTCTTAAAACATATCAAAATAACGGGTTGGATGCTGCACTTAGGAGCAGACAATATGAGCCTGGTGGCGCTCTGGATCAGCACCGAGAGGGTATTGAGGAGCTTTTTCGAAAGCAGCCTCCTAGCACTGTCAAAGAGGCGTGTGCTGCGATCAAGGAGCTGACGGGTGTTAAGCGTAAGGAAACTCAAGTTCGAAAATTCCTTTATCGCATCGGAATGAAACCTAGGAAGGTTGGGAGCGTACCCAGAAAGGCCGATCGCGATAAGCAAGAGGAGTTTAAAAAAAATCCTCGAGCCAAAGCTAAAGGAGGCGGAGGAGGGAAAGCGGCAGGTCTATTTTGTTGATGCTGCTCACTTTGTGTTTGGAGCCTTTCTTTCGACTCTTTGGTGTTTTTCCCGGCTCTTTATTCCAACACCTAGTGGCAGGCAGCGGTTCAATGTGCTGGGCGCTCTGAATGCCGTGACGCTCAATATGGTGACCATCACCAATAACTCGTACATCAATGCTTGGTCTGTTGCCGATCTAATCAAGAAATTACGCGCACTTCACGGGGACACCCCGATAACCCTGATACTCGATAACGCCCGGTATCAAAAATGTAGACTCGTTCGCTATGCAGCCAGCATGTTTGAAATTGAGCTCGTGTATCTACCGTCATACTCCCCAAACCTGAATTTGATCGAGCGGGCCTGGAAATTCGTCAAAAAAAGAGTCTCTACTGCAAGGTCTATGGTAACTTTCAGGCCTTTTGCCAGGGCATAACTGAATGCATGGACAACTTCGACGATGTCCACCGAGATGAAATAAAATCGCTCATGACTTGGAATTTTCAGACGCTTTCAGAATCAACGTTAGGTAGCGCGTAGAGTATAAGGGATGTACGTCACCGTATCCGGAAATTTCTAAATTGCCAGAAACCGGAAATTTCTACATTGCTACAACAAGGTCGGTCCTTACATCGAAAAAGCAAGATGTTGCCTATTCATGCCATGGCTTTTTGAGAAGTTATGGAATTTGGGCATGGTTCAAAAACAGGGGTTCTAGGGTAACACTTGAGGTCGCGGGAACGCTCCCGATCTAGGCCGGAAAAATGACTCAATTCAAGATTTCTGAGAAGACCTCTACTAGGCAGCCTGTCTCATACCAGCGGCTTTCGGC
>JBFIDQ010000383.1:0-1635 GCA_041603795.1 Chlamydiales bacterium | reverse complement strand
GTCGTTGGACATAGCGTTGGCTCCAGTTTGTTTTTGTTTGCCAAAACCAACATAACTGAAGATTCAATTGCTATGTCCTTTGTGTTTCCATGTTTACGTTTTTAGGCAGCATGATTTGCTACCCTATTTTGAACCATGCCGGATTTTCGAAGAGAAACAGGCGAGATTGTGTGCCAATCGTAATCATGATTGCCTCCCAAGTAGCTGAAGCACTCGCATGAGAGCTGGCTCATCAAAATCATGCAGCAAGCGAATAGCCACCTGGCCCACCTGGAGTTCAAGGCCTAGCTCGGCTGATTGGATAGGCTCTGCGGCGAGCTCACTAAAGCCCCCTCTTGAAACCGGCTTGAGTAGCAGTTGCTTCTTCCAGTAGCTGAATTGCCATGGCGCCTCATTATTTTCTCTACACCACCGAGCTGCACTGAGCCCTGACGTTTGCCAGGCATCAATCCTCTCCTGCCAGTAGCTTCTTTTCTCCAGGTCTAGTTTGGGCACAAGATCCTCCACCGGTTGCTTGGTGGATAGCAAGGTATCAGGCAGAGCGGTCAGGCAAAAGATGGGCTCCTTTGACGCTTACCCCTAACCCAACCCCTCCAAAGTTATCCGCAGGGTTCACAGCAGACTTTAGCAGAAAAGTAGCGCCGAGGCCGCGCTACTTTTCTGCTAAAGTCTGCTGTAAACCCTGCGAAGAGCTATTGGCGGTTTCGGGCTAAGAACCTTCCCCATCGATTATGCGCTTTGCGCAAGGCGCATTTTACGTGCCTTACAAAACCTCGCAAAGAACCAGTACTCTTCTCTTTCTTAGGAAGTTGTGTCGCTAACCCCGTTAAGTGCTCCCGCGGAGTAACGTACCCTAAGACCTCTCTTGGTCGATCGTTAAGTAACCCTTCAACATGTTTGAGTTCCGCTGATGTTACCTGTCTAAAGTCAGTACCCTTTGGGAAGAATTCTCTTATGAGCCCGTTGGTGTTTTCATTTGTTCCGCGTTGCCAAGGCGATCCTGGATCTGCAAAATAGACGGGTATCCCTGATTTAATGGTAAACTCTTCATGTTGGGCCATTTCGGTTCCCTGATCGTACGTAAGGCTCTTTTTTAGATTTGGAGGAAGGTTTTTCATCGCAAGAGCAAAGGCTTCTACAACGAACTTGGAATCTTTGGCTTTAAGCGGGACAATCACAGTATACCGCGACGTTCGTTCTACCAAAGTACCTATCGCACTCTTATGCCCCTTACCTATAACCAGATCACCCTCCCAGTGCCCGGGGATCCGACGAGTTTCAATCTCCGAATCGCGAGAGTGGATGCTCACTCTGTTACGAATTCCTCCGCGCTTAATCCCTCCCGGCTTTCGCTTTCGACGAGATTTTCTCTTGGAGCGTAGTGCCTGGCAAAACACCTTGCGGTGCTCGGAACGGTAGACATACTTATAGATTGCCTCGTGTGAAACATGGAGATCTGGCTGTGAGGGATATCGTAGCTTTAGGAAATTGCTGATTTGTATCGGTGACCAGCGTTTTTCAAGCATAAGCAACTGAACAGCAGCCTCAAGGGAGCCTGTAATCTTCTTCTTTCTTCGTATAAGCTTACGCTTGAAATTGGCATCGGCTTGTGCTTGAGCAGGAGAGTATGCCTCG
>JBFIDQ010000382.1:0-1666 GCA_041603795.1 Chlamydiales bacterium | reverse complement strand
GCGTAGATATCAATGCGGATCATTTGGCCTTGTGCGAAGTGGATCGCTTTGGAAACCCAATCAAGAACAGCAAGATACCGCTGTGTACTTACGGAAAATCCACTGAGCAAGCAAAAGCTATTATTGGCGATGCTATTAAAGTTGTCGTCGAGATGGCCGAAGAATCACGAAAGCCGATTGTCGTAGAAAAGCTGGATTTTTCGAAAAAGAAACCCGCGCTAGGCGCGGAATATTCTCGCTACGCGAGGATGCTTTCGTCGTTTAGTTACAACAAAATACTGAGCACTATTGATTCAAGAGCTTACGATAAAGGCATTAAAGTCAGTGCCGTTAATCCGGCCTATACGTCTGTTATTGGAAAAGCAAAATTTGCACGCCGGTACGGAATTTCAGTTCATCAAGCTGCAGCCTGTGCAATAGCGCGCCGTGGATTAAGTTTTTCAGAGAAGCCCAATCGTCGTGATCAGCTCGCCGCGTTGCTACCTGCAAGGAATCGCAATGCGCACGTCTGGTCATATTGGAGAAAGGTTTCTCGAATTTTAGCGGGGCATGAAGCCCGTCACGTGTTGGGCCTGGCCCAATCCTAGCCGCCACAATCCGTTGTCGCGGCCTGAGATCAAGCACTGAATTGTCGGTGAGATTCCGACACGCGAGCTGGGAAAACTGTTCGCCCAGCGACCATGGTATATTTTTCTATGGAATTAGGAACGGTTCAGAAATACTGTCTTCGCCTCTAAGATCTTCCAACACAACTCTGCTCTTGTCTCCGGCAGAATATTTGTTGCGGGTCTTGCGGCGAATGTCTCGAACGGTTTGATCGGCGATCTTTGGTCGGTCATCACCGTCTCCTCATTGGTTGCCGATGAGCCAAAACTATCTCTTAGGCAAACAGGCTGGTTAGTCCGACTTCTGACGACGAGAAACAGCCAATGCGCTTGCCCAGCCATTTCAGTTGGCAGCAAGCGGACATTGTTGACCGATTTTTTTTAGAGGAGCGACTTCGGCGCTGTATTTATCGAACGCCTCTTGCAGCGTCATTGCTTTCGCGTCAGAGGTTGATAGGGAGATGCCCCTGTCCATTTCTGACTTAACCAGGTGCGCCCACTGCTTGGCCTTTGCCATTGATGAGAAGGCCTTGTTTTCCATTGGGCAACCCTTGCGACGGACATTAACTTGTACTCAACTGCCGGGGCGTTTTGCGAAGTTGCCATCAACTTTCCTTGGATGGCATTGTAAAACTGAAACGTTCCAAGGTTGGCTCGCGTAGGCAATTGCGGGAGTGCGCGGGATGATGGAGGGAGGAGAAAGAGTGCCCCAACTGCATGATGTTATGCGGGTGTTGATGGCCCGCCCGAGAGGATTCGAACCTCTGACCTCTGCCTCCGGAGGGGAACGGTCAATCTGGATTTGGTCACCGAGGGTAAAGGTCAAAATCGGGGAGTTCCAAGCTTTCGAAAAATCGGCCGATTTTGGGGCAAATGGCCCGCCCGAGAGGATTCGAACCTCTGGCCTCCGCCTCCGGAGGGGAGCGGTCATCCGGAATTTGGTCACTGAGGGTAAAGGTCAAAAACGGGGAATTCCAAGCTTTCGAAAATACGACCGATTTTGGGGAGAATGGACCGCCCGAGAGGATTCGAACCTCTGGCCTCCGCCTCCGGAGGGCGGC
>JBFIDQ010000381.1:0-1672 GCA_041603795.1 Chlamydiales bacterium | reverse complement strand
GATCTGGTTTTTCTCACCGAACGCGCCCGAAACCTCTATGAAGAGTCTCAAAGGGCGCGCATCAAGATTATCCGTGAAGTTGAAAAAATTAGAGGGGTTATCAATCAGTTTGATAGCTCCCAAATCAAGACCGCTTGGCAACAACTAGTGCAGAACCGCCTATCGCAATCTCAGTTTACTGATCTTGATCCCGATTTTCTGTTGCAGCAGCCACAGGATTTGGAAATCTTGCTTGATTCCCAAATCCCGCATATTCGTCAGACGTTACTTCAAACGGTCCGGTCTGTGGGCACAGGAATTGCGAATTACTATGAGGGGCTGAAAGGTCTGACACGGCAAGTAAAACAGGTGTCGTCACGGCTCGACCAGAGTATCAACACCAATCAGAAAATCGAAGACCTTGAAGATATCAGTATCAAGCTCGTTTCCCGTGTCACCAAGGAAGAGTGCTGGGAACCCCTGAGCCGATTTCATGAGCTGTGGACACCTTGGACTTCGCGAAGGGATGAAGGATTCCCACCAGACGACCTGATCCGGGCGCTCAAACTTGCCATCGATACCCTGAATCACGCACACATCGCGCGAGGCATAGAAACGCTAATTGAAATGGAAATTAGCATGGTGGAGAAAGGCCGTAGGGTCATCGTTCGCACCGATAATGACCTGTTGAATCTGAGTAGCCAGGGGCTTTCCTATCTGGCGATATGTGTGGTTTTTCTCGGAATTTGTCGCTTTCTTGCACCCAATTCACAAGTGCAGATCACTTTTCCCATTGATGAGCTTGCGACATTATCACCAGAGAATATTGCACGTCTGTTTAGTATGTTCGAAGACCATAATGTGCTGATGCTCGGTGCATTTCCGAGTACAGACCCCACCATCCTGAAGTTCTTTGGTCTTCGATACCAAATTGATAGTCGCATTGGTGTGCGCAGTGTTGCCTTTCAGTCCGGGGGTGCCCCCGTGAATATGCGCAGCCTGTTTGCCAATGCCGTTGTCACTAGTGAGCCGGAGAGTGTCCGATGAGTACGATTTTCAGCTTAACTGCCCAGCTTTTACTGGAACAAAAAATGATCTGCGAGGTGAGCCACGACACCTACTTTGATTGGCTCAACAATCCCACTCATCAGGAGAAAATGGATCTATTCCTTACTCAACTTGACCGAAAGTTAGTCAAAACCAGTGATGGTCAGGCATATTTTTGTGGGTACTTGGATGCTTCGGCACCGGATGCAAATCGTGAGATACGCAGCCAGTTCAAGGATGCAACCAGCCATCTTGGAACGCTGGTTAAGTGGCTCAACCTGGTAATGTCCTCCTCGCCCTCTGGTAGTCCTTTGTCACCTGGAGACCCGCTCTATGAAAGTGATCTGTTGCGTAGCATTGAGAACTCCCCTGCACAACTGGACGCACTGACAGAAATTGCTCGTTCTCCTTTCGTAAATTCAAAAGCAACGGACGGGCGAGGCCGTATACGGGCTGTGCTAATGCGTTTGAAAGAACAGGATTACCTGGTGCCTGTAGGCAATAGCGGGTCACAGTTCAGGGCGACCGGCAAATGGTCGTGGCTTTATGATGTCATGGCATTTATTCAGTCCCATGAAGGGCTTGAAGAAGAGCCACAATCCCTTATTGATCAGGATCATCTGGTTTAACAATGGCCACCAAAGAG
>JBFIDQ010000380.1:0-1683 GCA_041603795.1 Chlamydiales bacterium | reverse complement strand
TGTCATTGCAAAGTAGAAATGTCCCCACTTCCTGCAATTTAGAGATGTCCCCTCTTCTATTGGTATTATAGCATATTTCAGGGGCAGGCGGGAGCTCATGGCTAAAGGCCAGCTGAAGCTGCCACAGGGCGACCAATACCTAATTTCAGAGCTTGGAGGGAGTAGGGGGTGTCGTTTTCGTACTGCCGGGGGTTTGGGGGCAGAGCTCCCAATTTGACACGCAAAATCCTTATAAAAAAAGCCTTGCCTACGGGTTTCATAGGCAAGGCGAAACAACACCTGCATCCCGTCGCCTATCGGTCGTAGGAGGGTGTCGTTTTCGTACTGCGCCTTTTGTTTAGCAAAAAGCTGCAGGCTGCGCAAATACTTTTAGGAGGCGGGCTTGTGCACCTCTAGTTGCTTGGCATCAAGAATTGGTGGCTGAAGAGGTCTTGGATTAAATTCTTTGAAGTCCAACAACTCCCCGTTGCGCTCGATCAAAATCTCTCCATCTAGGGTTTCTAAGATCTCCACCTGCGCCCCGCGCAATCGGTTTACTTGGTTCGGTGCCTGGATCTGGAGGATCCGGCAGTCCCAGTTGATCTCAAGATTTTTAGTGACCTTGCGCTGTGCGCGTTTGCAAAGGACACGGGTTAAATCTAGGTCGTGGTTTAATGGGCGGTGCGCATCGATAGGAGTTATTGGGGCTATGCCGAACTGCTTATTGTGCTCTTCTAAATAGAAGGGCAAGAACAAGTTAGCTTCTTCAATGCTTGAAATCCCGCGGAGCCTCATCTCTTTCACCAGACGGTCCTGCAGGGTGCCAAACAGCCTCTCGATGCGCCCTTTCGCTTGAGGTGAGTGGGCACAGATCAGCTCGATTCTCAGTCGATCTAGCGCGGTCTTGAACTGCGTCTTGTTGCGAGGAGCCTCTCCTTGGTTTACGCGAAAGACGCCATACTTGTCCGAGTAGTAGGCCAGGGGCAGGCCGTATCGCCGAAGCTCCTGCTCCACCAGACGAAAATAGCCGTTGGTGGTTTCTGAGGGCTCGAAGCGAGCGCAGACGATAAATCCAGTGGCGTCGTCGATTCCGGCTAGCAGAGTGCACTTTTCGGCCCTGTTCTCAAGCCAGGCATGACTGGAGCCATCAATCTGAATGAGTTCCCCAAAGCTCTCTCTTCGCTCTCTCCTCTGATGAATCTTTCCCTGCTTCTTTTTGCGCCGGGAGCGATAGATGCCAGCCTCGATCATGAGCTGCCTTATTTTTTCCCTAGAAAGTATTATGCCATGCCGTTTCTCCAGATTCTCCATGGCTAGCGTTGGTGAGAAGTCTGTGTAATGCTCAATAATCAAGCTCGTTGCTTGATCGTTGACCTCTTTCGGAGTTGCTCGGTTGCTAGGCTGCCCGCGTTTCTTTGACACAAGGCCGGCTTTGCCGTGCTTTTTGTACTCGCGATGGAGCCGTTTCGCCTGTCTATAGCCAACGCGCATGCGTTTGGCGGCGTCGGCAAGCGTAAGCTGCCTCTTTTTGACCATCTCGAGCACCCTGTAGCGCTCTATCTCTTTACTGTTCATCAGTATGTCCTCCTGCATTCAATCCTCCTTGGGTTGGAAAGGCTCTCCAAGCCTCAACCTATGGGGATTTTGGTTTTAGGGGACATTTCTACTTTGCAAAAGAGGGGACATTTTCATGTTGCAACTACA
>JBFIDQ010000379.1:0-1727 GCA_041603795.1 Chlamydiales bacterium | reverse complement strand
GGCGGCGCGCGCGGAGGCTGAGTCGTGTTTTGGCAACCCTGATGTCTATTTGGAAAAGATGATTGTGGATCCACGCCATGTGGAGGTGCAAATCATTGGGGACACGTATGGGAATGTGATCCATTTGGGTGAGCGTGACTGCACCATTCAGCGTCGACGCCAAAAGCTAATCGAGGAAACGCCGTCTCCCGTTGTCAACGCGAAACTACGCGAGAAGTTGGGAGAGGCGGCAGTCGCTGTCGCAAAAAAATCTGGCTACACCTCTGCTGGGACAGTAGAGTTCTTGCTTGATGCGAATCGTGATTTCTATTTCATGGAGATGAATACTCGTATTCAGGTGGAGCATACGATCACGGAGGAGCTGACTGGAGTTGATCTCATTCGCGAGCAGCTTCGTATTGCACAAGGTGAGAAGCTTAGCTTGAAGCAGAAAGCGGTACGTTTTGATAAGCATGTTATTGAGTTCCGGATCAATGCAGAGAACCCAGAAGAGAACTTTGCTCCGTCGCCAGGACGCCTTGAGTACTATCAAGCGCCTGGTGGACCACATGTACGCGTCGACTCCGCTTGTTACTCGGGGTACGTAATCCCACCTCACTACGATTCGATGATCGCCAAATTGATCGTCACCGGGCGCACACGAGAGGAAGCCATTGCAGTGGGAGAGCGTGCTCTCCGTGAATTCCATATCGGTGGAGTGCACAGCACCATTCCCTTTCATCAGTTCATGCTAAAGAATGCCGATTTTCTAAAAGGCACGGACTACACCCTCAATTACGTCGATTCCCTAATTGATGAAGGCGCGTCTCTCGTCCTGCAGGACGGCTGACTAGAAATTTTTGAACGTTTTTGCACGAAGATAATTTTGCTCGATTCCGTCGGCAATTTCTTCGGGGTCATCCGTAAGTATGATGCGATCGAGATCGCTTTCGGAGATGCACCCCTGGGACAGCATTTTATCGCGCATCCAGTCAATTAACCCTCCCCAGTAGGAGACCCCTGCTATATAGATGGGAAAAGGGCGCACCTTATCTGTCTGTATGAGGGTGAGAGCTTCGAAGAGCTCGTCGATGGTGCCGAATCCACCAGGCAACACGATAAAGGCGCGAGCGTAACGCATGAACATCACTTTCCTAACGAAAAAGTAGCGAAAGTTGAGGTTGAAGTTATCGTCAATGAAGTCGTTGCACTTCGACTCAAAGGGAAGGTCGATGCCGACGCCACATGACTTGCCATTGCCAAGTTGGGCGCCGTGATTGGCAGCCTCCATTACGCCGGGGCCTCCACCAGTAATGATGGCAAAGCCTTTTTTGGCGACACGCTGACTGATGTCCTTCGCTAGCTCGTAGTAGGGGTCGCCGACTTTAAAGCGAGCCGACCCAAACACGGATACAGAAGGTCCGAGATCGAGCATGGTTTCGAATCCGTCGACAAACTCTGCCATGATACGGAAGAGTTTCCACGAGTCCATTGAGAGAAGCTGTTTTGAGTCGTGTGAGTTCATAACTGCGGATCCTACCTCTTTCGCGCTTAGTCGTAAAGGGCAACCGTGGACATAAAAAAATTAGGGCTAGGAGCGCTCTGCGCTGGGGTGTGACATTCTAGTTAGAAATTCACCGCCAGCCCCTCCTGGCTTCCAGATAGATTTGAGTTCATATTAAACCTTTTCCCATGCCGTTTTGACGGCAAATCCTGGCGTCTCTTTGCCCAATAAGATTTGCCAATCT
>JBFIDQ010000378.1:0-1729 GCA_041603795.1 Chlamydiales bacterium | reverse complement strand
TATATCATCGGATATTTTATGCCTAATCTTTCTGTTCTTCCAGAAAAAGTGGATCCCGCTTTTGTATTCATCGGACCAACAACCGACTCCGGCTCCCTTTGCGCTAGACGCATTCTTTTTCCTCACCGGAGGAACGAAACAATTTCTGTTGCTGATCGCGTCTTTGCGAAGTCGGTGACGGCGACCTCCTCGCAAGAGAGGGCTGAAGCAAAAAATGGGACGATCCGTTCAGAGAAATACGAGGAGATGATCCGTGACCACGTGAATCGCAGAGTAGCCGTCTTCTTCCAGCAGCTTGTTTGCTGCTACGGGACCCGCCTCCACTTTGAGATCGGAAAAACTCGGCACCAGGGTGAGTCGGCCACGTCCGTGCAGCTCGTCAACCAGCAAGGAAAAAAGGAAAAGCTTTTTGTCCGCAATGCAGCACACAGCAGCACCCTACCATGCATCATTGCCTATGAGGGAAAAGCTTGGAAGAAGCACATCGAGGAGCAGCAGGCCAAGCCCAAGGGGTTTGTCTACCTTTATCAGTCGGATACCTACAAGCGTGCCAATTCCACCCTTGAGATGTCGCGCGCGATCAATGAAGCGGACATTGAGATTGATGGTAAGGGAAATGACTCGATACTTCGCACGCGCTCGTTGGCTCTGCTCAATGCGGCCGCGGCAGGGGATAAGGAGCCTGTGCAGGCTCTGAAGGAGTTCTTAACGGTGATGGCGACTCTATCCAGCGAAAAGGAGCAAAGCGCGAGAAAGGTGGGAGTAAAAAAAGCTCTTGAATTTTTTGCGGATGAGATTCAATTGCTTCAAGAGTCGGCGGCAGAACCTCGCTTCTTCGAGCAGCTCTTGGATCTGCAAGTGGATGCGAACGCAACCTCTGCGAGTCTTAGAAGCAAGATCTACAAGATTCGCTACCGAGCAATTCGTGCCCACCAGTGTGATCAGACAAAAATCTTAGATAAGATTAGCAAGGTTCAGAAGAAGGTGCTTGGAGCACTCGCAGGCAGTCGAAAGCCTACTTATTTTGATACCGCGTTTAGTGACCTCCTCTGTAAGGAACTGCCTAGCGCGGGCGATCGTCGTCGATTCAAGAAGCTTGTGGCTTCTCCAGGTGATGGTTACTTTCGCGAAACTTCGAGGCGGATGACCGTGCTCACGGCAACCAAGGTGAAGGTGGAGGCACAGTTGCCGGTGATTCAAGAGTTGGCGAAATCCACGCGTCTTGAATTCAAGGCCATGAGGACGAGAGAGGTCCTTCTACGAGGCCGGGTGGCTCGAGAGCTTCGCACTACGAAGGGATGGAATCAGACCCTGCTCGCAAGCAAGATCAAAATCTCGTTCCCGCGTTCCCCTGCCAGCCAATCGACCATCTCTCGGATCGAAAACAATATTAAGCTGGTCTCGCCAAGCTACGCGCGGGAGCTGGCGGCCGTCTTTAAAGTCGACCCGGCACTCTTCTTACCTTCTTTCTTTAGTAGCTAGTATAAGAGCTTGACGGCGCGCTACAGCAGGGCGATTTTATCAGTCCAAACTTGATAGCAAAGACGCTTTGCTTTGGGTGATGGCCTTTGGCTGCGGGAGCAGTCGTGGCACCTAGGTGTGCCCGGCATGGCAACGAACTAGAGGGTGAAAGTCCCTTACTGGCCCGAAGGGGGGAACAGTTAGCCGAAGGCAAGGGTGTCCATCGCGAGATGGAATCTGAAGGAAGCTGGAGGCAAAACGCTGCCCT
>JBFIDQ010000377.1:0-1794 GCA_041603795.1 Chlamydiales bacterium | reverse complement strand
GCAGCACTCGTTGTGGCCCGCCATCCGAAGAAGGAAGGAAAGAAATGATTTGCCGCAGGGTCTCCAAATCTCCGTTGCTCAGATTCTGCGTATCGACTCCCTCAGAACGTCTGGAGAGAGTTCCCGCAACGCGCTGACCGGACAGCCTCAGGTTTTCGGCGGAAACGGGTACGCCTGTAGCAATCGCACGCAGAATCACGAAGGTTGCGGCCATAAAGAAACCGAGTGTCGCGCCAACCAAAGAAAATAGAATGAGTTTGGGGTCGCGTGGGAGCAGGGGTACAATGGCAATGTCGACGGGAGCCGACTCAATTGTTTCCAAATTATGGGAGATATTTTTCGATTCGACGAGCTTGGAAATCTCCTCAACGGTCATTTCATTTAGACTCATATGCATGGAGATCAACTGCTCCGAGACCCAGCGTTCAGGGAGTTGCGCCATGCGAAAGCGAAGCTCCTGTTGATCACCTGAGAGTAGGGACTGTTCCTGAATGAGCGTCTCTTGACGATTTGAAACGTGATCATGAATATGCTTTTCTAAGATCGAAATCTCGCGATGAATGAGATCGAACATCGTTCGCATCAGCGCCTCATTCTTCTCCTCTACAAGCTGCCGCCGTAGCCGTAGAAGGTGCGTTTGTTGCCGCACATGGGACGTGAGAAACTCTCTATGTAATTGAAGAGAATCACTTAGTCGCTCTTGCTCGCGTTCAGTTCGATTCGAAACATCGCGCAACTGCATGGTAAGTCTAGAGCTCTCTGTGATCATTTCATGACTAATCGGATCACTCAGCGTTTGGCTCAAAGAAGTAACGTCGAATCCGGGATCGCGCATTTGATCGAGAATATCTAAATTACCACGAACCTGAGCCTCGAGGTCACTTAAATCACGCTGATGATTCACATAAAGCTGCTCCGCCGTCTTCAAATCGATGCCCTGAAAGGCAAGATGCGGATTCTGTTGATGCGTTAGCCTCTCCTCAATCGTTTTCTCCTGAACAGAAAGCGTGCGAACGAGGTTGCGTAAGTAGGCGGTAAATCCGTCATGCTGCTGCTTCCGAGACTCAACAACCGATGGACGCATTGGCTCAGGCGCGCTCTTCTCGTGCTGCTTTCCGCTCTCCCAGCGCTCCAACCACTCGCCCACTAGGAACTGTGGATTACGACTCAGCCCAAAGCCCTTCGGAACTTCCTTGCCATTTTCCAAGTACTCCTGGAGGACTCTCACATCTCTAACCTGTTGCCGCACCTCATCCAGTTCAGCGATGTGCATCTCGAATCCCTCTTTGAGATCCTTCTGACTCGCACTGTCGACCTGACGAATCGCCAACTCGAGGCTGTCGCGCTGCTGTTTGAGACTCCGAACCTCGCTCATAATGGTGCTAAAGGTGCGCTGCTCTCCATCGACGAAGATCTTGTCGTAAAGAATTCCATCACCCGAACGCGCGTAGGCAATGCGCTTGAGCTCAAGATCAATCGCCATCAATCTGCGGCTATTGTGCTGCTGCGCCAGGGCCAGAAATTCCATTTCCTTATCGGAATCCGGAAAACCCGTCTGAAAAACATCGGTGGAGAGAGAGGCCGCATGAGTCGAAAGAAGGGCGTGAAGGTCGCGATCAGAATCAGCCTTTCGCTTTTCCAAGTAGGCCAGCTGGACCTCCGCACGGCGGTCGTTTTGATTTGTCAGGTACCTCTGGTACTCGTCCATTACTTCATTTAGAAAGGACGCCGCGAAATAGCGATCCGGATAAGGCGTCAATAGCGCCGCCCTCCCGCCGGCGGCGATCACCTCCG
>JBFIDQ010000376.1:0-1825 GCA_041603795.1 Chlamydiales bacterium | reverse complement strand
CTCGTCCTCGGTCAGGTCCTCGATAAGCGTTACCTTTCCATCGGCAATCTTTTTTTCGACTTCCTCGGCTACCTTGATCAAAGGGAATATTTTTTTCTGCACCAAATGGTCAATTTTTTCAACCAGTTCAAGCTGTTCCGGTGGTAAATCCAGATCGTCTTTGGCACCCTGAATGATCTGCCCAAACAGTTGGTAAGCTTCATGCATCCGCTCACTGGCACCAATTTCTCCTGTTAGGTTGACAAAGTCTTGGTAGGTGGAAATCACTGGAAAATCGATTAGGGGTGCGCTCATATTGCATCTCTTGGAAGTGGGTTAAAAAACTCCGTATATAGTTTTGTTGAGAAAGAATGCAATAAAATTAACTTCTACATGATCGCGCTTTTGACTCTTGGCGAAAAGCAGTGTTGAGGCCGGGCTCGCGGCTCCCGCCCTGACCTGGCTGCTTTAAGCTGAAGTCACCTGGAATTTAGTGTGCCTGGCTCTAAAAATTCGTTGTATCGTTTTGGTTGCGTTCAATTTCTCGGGCCGCCAGGGGCAAATAGAAAATCCAGGGCTCGCCTCGAAACGAACTCCTCCGCGGTGGTATTCTGTGAAGCGATGAGCGGCACCATAAATTAAGATGGGTTGGCTATACGAATGCCGCTTGACGTAGGTGCTTATTTGCTCAACAACGCAACGCTCTCGTCCGAAGTAAGTAAGGTGGTCCATTAGAGAGTCTAGTCGGGTCAACTTTCTACGTATGCGAGCAGCCTCAAGTCTGTTTTCTGCTCCATAGGGAGTTCCAAATCTAAGTTTTCTTTGCATATTCTCAACGTTGTTCATATCAAAATGAGCTGAGCCGGGTCCAAGTCCTTCTGTCGGTACAATCGTGACCTTATCTCCGTGCAAAGCAGCCAGTGCTGCTGCTGCGCCCATTTCCCCAAGAAGGTTCCTTTGAGGGGGTGTCAGATCTTTGACGAGATCGGGAACACCTTTGGGGAAGGCTTTCCGAATCGCATGCTTGGTTCTGTAGCCATGTCTACCTCCACTGATACAGTCGGAATGCTGTTGTTTTCTTACCCCTTCCTCTAACTGTGTCCAAGTAAGCTCTCCAGGTTTGCAATTCGTTTTAGGAGGAAGTTTTTTGAGTTGGAAGTCACGGATTATTCTAACGGCGGCCTCAGCATTTGAAAGAGCCTTAGGCCTATCTTTGTATCTCTCAAGGAACCTGCGCTCCCGGTCAGGTCTCTTGAACCTGAAGTACCTTTTCATAGATTTTTCAATATTTCGTGGAATGCCTCTAAAAAAAGCTCCCTCATCAAATATTGGTAATGTTTCGCCCTTAACCAGTCGAGCCTTTATGGTTTGGTATATTTTATGTTGAGAGTTCAAGATGGAATCGTCAACCGTATCGACGAAGTGTACCTGTGGAAAGAAAGTTACGGTCGTGACTTTATCGCCAGCCGGTTTCGAATAAACCGAAGTCAAGGACGTAGTTAAAGGAAGTGGGAAGTTGTTATTAATGCAGGTCATTAATGTACAGTTAGTTAGTTATTTCTTACATAGCACCATGGTTAAAGGTTAAAGTAAATGATTATTTGTTTTTGTGATAATTTTTTGAGAAGCTACCTTTTGACCTTGTTCACCCTTACCAGTGTGAGTTTCGGTCGTTTTTTAGGGGCATTCGCCCCTATGCTAGTTTGGGTGGAATTAGTTTTCGTTCCTGGAGCGACCTGAATGCAATGCACTAATAATCAATTGTTTACAATAATTTTAACGCAGAGGCGCGGAGTCCGCAGAGGAGCGCAGAGAGAGCTTCACAGCTATCCACAAACTCTTATAT
>JBFIDQ010000375.1:0-1844 GCA_041603795.1 Chlamydiales bacterium | reverse complement strand
TATCCAGGCGACCCATCCATTTTACGGGAGGATCTTTTTCCCTGCAATGAGGGATTTCTAAAGTTTCTGGACCAACTCAATAATTAGATAGCTTCTTAAGTTCATATATGATAGAATTATTATCTAGGTGGTGCTCAAGTGAGTGCCATCTGGGTAAACCTATCATTAGAGGATATAGGAAGTTCTATGAGCGTTAAATTATTTGTAGGGAGTCTTCCCTTTTCAACTACCGATCAATCCCTTCGCGAGCTATTCGAACAGTTCGGTGAAGTAAGCGATGCTAAGATCATTGAAGATCGTGAAACTGGTCGCTCACGCGGCTTTGGTTTCGTCGAATTTGCTTCAGCTGAAGCTGCTAACGCAGCAATCGAAGCACTTGACGGTTCGTCTTTCGATGGTCGTACGATCGTTGTTAACAAGGCTCACGAAAAGACTCGTCGCTAAGACAGGCTTTTAGTCAGTCCCATTTCCCTAGCGGGGTAATGCATACCTTCGGTATGCTTTCTTCGCACAAGGGAAGTGGGACATGCGTTTTCTTCATACTGCCGACTGGCATCTAGGTCACACTCTTCATGGTCACTCCCGAGAGACAGAATTTCGTTCATTTCTCTCATGGCTTCTCGATACTTTAGAAGATCAGAAAATCGACTGTCTGCTGGTAGCAGGTGATCTATTCGACTCTGCCAATCCTCCGGCTTCTGCTCAAGAATTGTACTATTCTTTCCTAGCGGATGCCTACGCCAGGTTTCCTCGACTGAAAATGATCATCACCGCTGGCAATCACGACTCCCCTGCTCGACTGAGTGCTTCGGGTCCGTTACTCAAATCCTTCGGCATTCACGTCGTCGGCACTCCAGACCAGGCTCGCATTGATCTATCAGATGACCTTACGTGCATCGCAATGCCTTTTCTACGCCCTTGCGATCTCCCTCGATTTGAAACCTCTGGGGATCCACTTGTGGAAGGGGTACGACGTGCATACGAGCTGGCTATTGAGTCTGTTCCGAAGGATCGACGGCTCATTGCCATGGGACACCTTTACATGGTGAGTACGCAACTTTCTGCGCTAAGCGAGCGAAAAGTTTTAGGCGGAAATCAGCACGCCCTACCGGCCGACATCTTTCCTGAATCACTTGAGTATGTCGCCTTGGGACACCTTCATAGGCCTCAGGTAGTAGCTAGACGTGAGTCCATGCGCTACTCTGGGTCGCCTATTCCACTTGCCCTCGACGAAGGCGCCTATCCACACCAGGTGGTCGTCTTTGATCTTGAGACCAAGGAAATCACCCCGCTACGCTGTACCCAACAAGTACCCATTATTCGCACACCCGTTCAGCCTCTAGCGGAGACAATCGCGTATCTAGCAGCGCAGGAGTTTGTGGGTTGCCCCTATCTAGAGGTGTGTGTGAGTCTAGACCGACCCGAACCCTACCTCAAAAAAGAAATCCTACAAGCCTTGGAAGGGAAAGAGGTCAGGCTCTGCAAAATTTCCCCGCACTACACCGGAGAAGGAACAGCTCTGCACAACAACTTTCCCACTGCCACCCAACTCACTCCCGACGAAATATTTGATCAGCGCTACCGGCAACTGTATCGGGGTCGGCCCTCACAGCGTCTAAAGGATCATTTTCACGAGCTACTGGAGCAATCATATCAGGGAGAAGTCGAATGAAAATTTGCGCCATCCGAGGCGAGAACCTCACCAGTTTTTCCCAGCCCTTCGCTCTTGAATTGGATCAGGAGCCCCTCCGTCACGCCGGACTTTTTGCTTTGAGTGGTCCGACCGGATCGGGAAAAAGTACCCTCCTCGATGCTCTTTGTCTCTCCCTATTTGATCGCGTGCC
>JBFIDQ010000374.1:0-1901 GCA_041603795.1 Chlamydiales bacterium | reverse complement strand
AGGAGCTGGTTCAACTTTAGCCAAAAATCAAAGAAATGTTGCATTTCGGTGACGAGAATCTGCCCAAAGGAGTCACCCTTTCGCTCCTGAATTTCGCCACAAAACTTTTTAATGCTCTCAATTAGAATGGTATTCGCATGATCTGCGCCATCAAGGTTGTCGTTGAGGAACTCAAGCATGGTAACTACAGTAAATTGAATCGTCTCCGTACCCGCGAGCTCTTTTTCCTGCTGCTCCTCGTAAATCTCCTGCGTAAGCTCAACACCGTCAACGGCCAGACCCACCGGAACCTTACCCATGGTGAAGAGAAACTCCTCCACCTCATCTGCCACATCACGTAGTTTAACGCCCTCTCGCGGCAAATCGAGATCGACCTCTGTATCTTCAACGATGATTTTCATAAGTTCATACCTGGTTATCCTTTAGATGCATTTTCTACAGGAGGTTCATTCCCGTCAATATTTCCACCTTGCAAAATAGCTCAATGCGACGTACCTTCTTTCCCTGACTCACGGAGAAAATGATGATTGGTTTTTGTCCACTAGCCTCGAGCTCTGCCGGCAACTGCGTTTACCTTGGCACGCCTCACGTCAAGGTGCTTATTGACTGCGGCTTGAGCGGAAAGCGCTGTAAGGAGGGGCTGGAGCAAATTGGAGTGGACATCAACGACATCGATGCTGTGTTGGTCACTCACGAACACATTGACCACATACGTGGGGTAAAAGTCATTGCCAAGCGCCACGGCATTCCGGTACTGGCAAATGCTGAGACCGCCCGCGCCATGCTAAAGTTTTTTGGTGAGCCATTACCCATTAAGGTATTCACAACTGGGGAAGTCTTTGAGCTAAAGGACCTTCGTATTCACCCCTTTCGGGTACAGCACGATTCCGTTGACCCTGTCATGTTCACCCTAGCGACTCCTGATGTTAAGGTTGGCGTCTGTACCGACCTGGGCTTTGCCACCTCGCTCGTACGGGCCAGGCTCGAAGGATGTCACCACCTGCTTCTAGAATCCAACCATGAGCCCGCCATGGTCCACGCGTGCCCTAGGCCTCAAAGCTACAAGCAGAGGGTGCTTTCACGGAGTGGACACCTTTCCAATGAAGCGTGTGGTGAATTGATACGGGATATCTACCACGACGGATTGCAGCACGTATATTTGGGGCATCTCTCTAGCGAATGTAACTCGCCCGAGGCGGCGCTAAACCGAGTAGGCAGCATACTGAACCAGACCGGCATCACAGTTCCAATAAGCGTAGCAGAGCTGCGCGCTGTCAGCCAACCTACTGTCTTTCATCCGAGATTGAGCGCAACTCATTGAAATTCAAGGGAGAATAATAAGTCTCTTATTGCGTATCGTGCAAGGGTAGTGGCTTTCGTACTCAATGCCACTGTTCCCATTTACATAGAACCAGAAATTCTTTTGCTGATTTAGATCCGGATATTCGTCGAGAAACTCTTCATTGATTACAGAAGAAAGAGTCCCAGCTTCCCTTATGTGATTTTCAATGTCTTCCATGAAATGATTGCGCTTGATGCAGGACAGCAAAGATCCTAAGATGGACAGGGCCACGAGGACATCAAATACAATATCTTGGGGGTCCATGGCATCCGAATCTAACGAGTCATCCAAAGATTTTTCAAGGTATTCTTGCGTTGCATAGACCAGCGTCAAAAAAGCAGTCATACCCATTCCCATTAAAAACCTGCTTCGGCGGTTGGCAAAAATGGCACCCGCGTAGTCTTGGATGTTCTCCTTTAGATGATAGAAAGAGAGCGCTTTCCCGGTTTGAAAGCAGGGCAATTGCATTATATAAATAAATCCAATATCAGCCGTAAGCACCTACGAATATGCCTTAAGCGATTCTCTCGCAGGAGCTTGTGAGTGATTTCATTTTTTT
>JBFIDQ010000373.1:0-1901 GCA_041603795.1 Chlamydiales bacterium | reverse complement strand
GTTAGCGATTTGAAATTTCACCTAGAATTGCTGGCCAAGAGAGTATCCCTGTTGGTTTCAGATGTTTATGAAAATAAGGGATCTATTGAGGTGTTAGAATTTTCTACAGAAGTAATGGGAGAATACCTCTCCCTGGGAACACATACGGTCGTGCACTGATAGAACCTTCTCCAAAAGGGCTTCGGGTTGCATGGAGTTCAACGCAAAGGGGAGTGTTAGGCCCCTAATAGCCTAACATTCCGCCTTGCGTTCCTTTGTGCCTCGGCGCTGAAACAATGGGGACTAAGCAGTCTTAAGGTAAGCCAGCAACTGAGCCCGCCCTAATCTAAAAATAGGTCGAGGTGGTGTCCCTGAAAAAAATTCTTTTCAGTGTTGAAGAAAAAGACCGCAAAAGATGTGAAACTCCACACTGCCCCAGTCCATGTAAGTTCGCAAAGCATTGTAATTCAGTCTTTAAGTCTGTTGGCATGAAAGTTTCTATTGGGTAACTAGCGCATAAAAGTGCTTACGAAAATTAACATCCATTAAGGAGAATAGAATGTTTAGCTTAGGATCATTTGGAGGCGGAAAACCGTTTGGATTTAGCTCGGATAGGGGGTTCCTCGCTGGTGCTCATTTGCAGATGAATAACGCCAGGTTGAAAAGCGACCTAGAGGTGGGAGCTCAGGGCAACGGCTTAAAAAATGGGTTTCTTAAGGACAAAGGCAAAGATAGGGCTGATATCACGAAGAAAGCCCACGACGCACGGCTCGCAGATCTTCAGTCATTTGAACAAGTTGACTCTGGTAGTCAAGAGGCAAAAGAGATACATGATGCCATTTATCGTATTTCACAAGAGATGCAGCTTGGCGAAGAGGGTAATTTTGATGCCGCTCAAGCTATAGAAGATATAAAAAACCTCAATGGATATAACCAGAGCATTGAATTGCAATCTCTGAGTAATCAGCTCACTGACTTGGTTAATGCAGAAGAGGCTCTTTATCAATCGGGAGCACCCGAGACCATTGATGAAGGCGCATTGACCGCTACCGCAGATACGAGCTCCACTACTTTCGACAGCTTGTCATCCGATATGGGGGCGCTTTTTGGAGAAGATGTCGTCATCACGGAAGGCGCAGAGCTACAAATCACAGGAATGGAAGCGGACGCCTCGGTGACCGCCCTCGATGGCGGTGGCTACGCCGTGGTGGGTACCTCTTCCACAAGTGGTGAAATTGTCGGGCAGATCTATGACAACGACGGTCAGCAAGTGGGTTCCCAATTTCAGGTAAACACAATTACAGCTGGTCAACAAGACGCCCCTACTGTAACAGCTCTTGCAGACGGCTCATTTGTGGTGGCGTGGGAAGGTAAAAATGCTAGCGACCTAAAGGCGCAGCAGTTTACCGCCGACGGAACTAAGATTGGCGGCGAATTCCAGATCAACACGAGTAAGACCGCTAGTAATTCGAGTCTTCAGTTAGAGGCCTTGGACGATGGAGGTTTTGTTGCCGTCTACAACGGTACTGGCGTCTCCGACGAGGTGTATGCACAAAAGTTTGATGCGAATGGCCAAGCTGTTGGGGGAGAGGTAGTGGTCAATGACACCGTTACGACCAGAGCCAATGAAAAAGGCGAAGTAGACATCGTGAGCATGTCCGATGGTGGCTACATGGTCACCTACGAGGATTCAGATAGCGGGGTAAGAGGGCAACTCTTTGATTCGAGTGGAGCCAAAGTGGGCGGTGATATTCAGATCGGCCCAGACGGTTCCAAGGACGCAACCATTTCAGCAACTGATGATGGAGGTTTCGTTGCCGCTTATGAGTACAACGGAGATATCTACGCTCAAGAGTACGACAGTACAGGCGCCACGGTGGGGTGTGACATTCTTAGGATAACGCGCCCTCTCTCAAAACAAT
>JBFIDQ010000372.1:0-1959 GCA_041603795.1 Chlamydiales bacterium | reverse complement strand
GGGTAGATTTTAGCCCATGGCAAGAGCAGCTCGCGGATGCGAGCAAACGCAGCCGTGGGCTAAAATCTACCCACCCGCCGTCGCGGGTTACCACTCCGATTGCCTAAGTCGCGGCTCATAGCATCAACAACTTTTTACACGCTGTATTAGGTGCCGGGACCTCGCCTATCGTCGCGGATCAGTCCCACTGATATCAAAGTCGAAGTAGTGGTACATCGGGTGACTGCTGACCAGGGATTTTAGTCTCTCCGCCGAGAGAAGGCGATAATCTTGGTCGTCTTGAAAGTTCAGGTAAATCTCTTCTCGCTCGTCTAGGATCTGTGCAACGGCATAATCGTCGTCAAAGATAGCATGCAGAAGCACGGGAGTGGCAAGGTAGATGCTGAGTTTACTTTCACGCTTTCCAAAGGAAATGTACCTCGAAAGGGGCTCCGTGCCTTCGTAAAAACCTGCCTTGAGGCGACAAAAAACATGGCTTAGTGGGTCATCTTGACTCAAATTAAGCTCAAACTTTGTAAACGCATCCAAACTCTTAATTTCCTCCTCTACGGAGTCCGTGAGCGCAATCAAAATAGACTCCCCCATTCCACTCTCCTCAAGAAGGAGGTTAAAGAGATTGACCGCCACACGGTAGAAAAGGATGTACTGTTCGTTCTCGTTACGAGAGGGAGTCAGAAATAGCGAAAAATCTAGCTTCCCATTTAGCTTGTGCCCACCGGACTTAGCGTATGTTGATACCGTGTTTTCATTGTAGAGCTTGTGCGCCCTCTTTAGAATTTGAGCGCGCTCCATCTCCTGCATGTACTGCAGATAGTGGTGCCGCACCTCACTGGAATCAAGGTAGCTCTGCAGTCTGGCTGTGGTAAGAATGGAAAGGACGGCCAGCATGGAGAAAACGAAGAGAAGAATGTTCATAGAACCTCGTACGGAATCATTTGCAGCCCCTTGGGGTGCGAGTACGCAAATTTAACTTCTTTCCCACCTATGGTAAGCGACAAATAGGTAAGAAGCGGTAGTGCCCCACGATCCCTTTCCCATTCATCTACCCTTTCACTAGAGGCCGAAACGAAAGAGAAAGCCAAACTCTCAACGTCAGCGATCAACACCTCCTTGCGCATGGGCTGTGACTCCTTCAAAGGCCAAGTCGCTAGACAAAGATCGTCATTGGGCGAGCGGTACAAGCGACCTCGCACCTGGCCAGCAAAGCGAGTATCGCATTGGTGACGGTTGTCGTAGACAAACACGAGACTCTGACCAGAAGCATAGGAGTGATTCTCCGTAACGGTGTGGAAGGACTTCTTTCCTGATTTCGGCGCGACCGCATTAAGAAGGACATCGGAGAGACGCGACTGCAAGTACCGCTGCGCAAACGCATTATCACGTATGCGATCGATTTCATGCCCTGAGGCCGTAACATTGCGATAGGCAGAGAATAAAATAACTAAAAGAATCGCGATCAGGCTAAAACTGACCAGCACTTCGATAAGGGTAAAGCGACGCATGCGCAGTCGCTTAAGTTTTGTTTCTTTGCACCGTTGCATAGAAGGGGTAAACCTGTTTTTTCTTTCCTAAGGTCATTGTATATTCTACCAGGATGAGCATGTACTCAACCGTTTCATTGGATTTCGACTTCTCTTTATGAACACGGCGCTTTGCTCCACTTCCCACCTCTCGCACAACATCCCACTCCGATTCCCAAGAAAAATTGCCCGAGAAGAATGTCTGTAGGTCATCGGCCCATAGCAAGTTCACCTTTCGATCGAGATCGATCTCTCTAACAAAGCGCTGCTCCTCTCGGAGGATGGCAAAATGAGGGTAGAGAAGTGGTAGGAGGCTCAGAGAAAGAATAGCGATGGCCAGCACAACTTCCATGAGGGTAAAGCGGCGGGCTCTTATTAACCTCACGACTCCTCCTCAACTAAAAGAGCGCTGCTTTCCTCTTCATAGCCCGTTGGATCC
>JBFIDQ010000371.1:0-1972 GCA_041603795.1 Chlamydiales bacterium | reverse complement strand
GTCGATCGGGTATCCCCTGAAAGTGATCCTCCACCATCTTTTGAAGAGTGTCTAGGTCGTCTGTTGCTACGACCACAAGGTGCATCATAGAGGCGCTGTAGTGCTCTCGGTACCACTGCTTGAGTGAATCCTGCGAGATCTCTTTGAGTGTATCGAGGTTGCCCGTTTGGAAACGGGAGAAGGGGTGCTTTGGATTGGCAATGGCTTTTTGGACGTAATACTCGCGATGACTATCGTTTTCTATGTTCTTGCCGTGTTCCTGATGGACCGCTTGCATCTCGCGTTCTACGCCAGATGGATTGAATAGAGGCTCCTTAAAGAACCAAGAAAAGCGGTCCAGAGTCTCCCCAAAGGCATCGTGGTTAACCGCAAAGGCATAGTTAGTGTGGTCAGATGAGGTGTAGGCGTTGGTGTGGCCGCCATGCTCCGATACAAAACGGTGGTAGCTTCCCTCGTCGGGGTATTCTGACGTGCCCAAAAAGAGCATGTGTTCCAAAAAGTGCGCCGTTCCCGGCTGCTCCTCTGGATCGTCAAAGGAGCCAGCCTCTACAGAAAGAGCCGCAGCCGACTGGTCCGCGTCTGGATCAGAAATCAGGTAGACGTCGAGTCCATTGTCCAATCGAATCTTGCGTGTAAGCCGATTCTGCAAGGAAGGTGTTAGAATATCTGTACGGGCTTCGTCTTGGACTACTTCCGTCGCATCAAGCGTGGGGAAGGCTATCAGCAAGAGAAGAGCAAAGAATAATCTCATGGGGACTCCTAGGGGGTTCTACTAGGAAACAATACGATCGATGTTGGTTAAATACAACTGTAGACGGCTACTTCTACATGTGGAAATTTAAACCCATGAAGAGTCTGTCGATAGATTGTGGATAGCGGTGAAGCTCCCTCTGCGCAACTCCGCGACCTCCCCGCCTCTGCGTTAAAATTATTTTAATCCGCTAATGATTAATGCATTACATTCAGTTTGCGATAGCGATTCTAGCCGCCCCACCAGAGGATAAATAATTGTTACGATGCGATCGCTCTGGCTACTTCGGTAGCTCCTCATACAGCGTTTTCATTTGATGAAAGATGTGAGCTGCGAGAGCCTCTCGGCGTCCCTTCCTATCAACCGCGTCACAACCTGGAAATTGTTCCAAGTCAAGCTCTTGTCCGAAAGAGATGTGCACCGGCGTGCGAAACACCTGCCGTAGTTCACCAAGCTGGTGAACGACCTTATCCGGTGGCGGCATAAGGGGATAAGTAGAGAGGGCTAGTGGGTAAAAATGGGTGGGGGTCTTTGCCTGCTTGGCCATAAGCAAAAACATGCCTGTGCTGGATGAGTCGAAAGGGGAGACCTCTACCATTCCATTGGCCCCGGCGCGGTCGCGACCGCCACTAGGAGCTACGTAGATGCATTTTCCGCCTTCCTGCAGGAGCTCTGACATGCGATTCATGGTACGCACGTTGTGTCGCTGTTTTTCGGATCTTTCTTCAGGCGGGTGATTGATGTATCGCTTGGAGTGGATGCAAAGGAGATTACGCCCGAGGCTAAAAGGGACGGCAATAGGGTCCGTGGTGACCCGACTCCCCGCCACAAAAATAATATCCTCGGCCATCTTCGGGTAGTTCTCTTCCAGTAGGAGGCTGACAATTTGCGGATCAGGCTCCGTTTGATGGTTGCCGAAAAGAATAACGTTTTCGCCCTTTTTGATCTGCGACATCATTTGATCAAGGTTTGCAGTGCCCTGGAGCGTCGATTCCTTTTCGATGATGAGATCGTGAATGAACTCCATTCCAAACAGGTAGTAATTGTAGGGAGAGAGGATGCGCTCGTGGTAGGAAGAGAAGGGGTGGGGTTTAGCCACCTGCTGGATGACGCAATCAAGAAATCCCTCCAGCAGGGGTACGCTCATTCCCTCCTGATCCGTTGCCTTCATAAAAGTGGCAAAGAATGGACGCAGGTTGCCATGAACCTCTTTTGAGAGTG
>JBFIDQ010000370.1:0-1982 GCA_041603795.1 Chlamydiales bacterium | reverse complement strand
CATTGTACAAAACCTGCCACATCTTCCCAACCCCATATCCCAGCCAAAAATTTAGCCCCAGCAATGCGCCAGGAGATTGGCGTGTCGGCTTTAGCAGGCATGAAGACTGTCACTAGTCTTGCTAGGCAGCACGAGACTAGTACTCTGTAAGAAAAGTTTTGAATTGAATTTTGAACAAGGATCCGATAGTCTGAATCTTCATAACGACTTTTAATGACTACACCGGAGACTACCAAATGGGAAGACATCAGACAAACGCCGTGCAACTAACGAATGAAGAACGCTGTCTCCTGGAAGAGCAGTGTAAAAAGGGCTCTTGGAGCCCTCGTGAAGTTACCAGAGCAAAGGTTCTGTTGCTCGCGGATATGAATGGGCCAAGCCCCATGCAGGACGAAGATATTGCTGAGAAGTTGAATTGCTCAAAGAGCGCCGTTAGCTATCGTAGAAAGCGTTTTTTCGTAACGGGAGGCAGCATCGAGGATACCATTTTCGACAAACCGAGGAGCGGCCGCCCAACGATTATTGATGGTGCTGTTGATGCCCATATGACAACTATCGCCTGCAGTACTCCACCCGAAGGACACTCTAAATGGACTCTGAGGCTGATTAAGGACCGTCTCGTGAAGCTCGAAATTATCGATTCTATCTCTCATACAACCGTGGGAGATGCTCTAAAAAAAAAGCATCAAGCCGTGGCTGAATAAGGAATGGAAGATCGCTCCTAAGGGCGATGCTGCTTTCGTCTGCCAGATGGAGCGAATTCTAGATATTTATCAACGCTCCTACAACCCAGAGAATCCTGTCGTTTGTTTCGACGAGACCAATAAGCAGCACCTCAAGGAGGTGATGGATGCGCTGCCAACCAAAGAGGGCCATGTCCGCAAGGAAGACAGTGAATACATTCGCGGGGGGACCAGCAACATTTTCATGTTCTTCGAACCTTTAGCGGGAAAACGTTACGTTACCGTTGCGGATCAGCGAACCGCGATTGACTTTGCTGACGCTATGAAACATCTCGTAGATGAACTCTACCCAACAACGCCTAAGATTACGGTGGTGATGGATAACTTGAATACGCATACGAAAGCTTCTCTGTACAAGGCGTTTGAGCCGAAAGAAGCGAAGCGTATAGCAGACCGGCTTGTCTTTGAATTCACGCCCAAACGGGGAAGCTGGCTCAACATGGCAGAGTCAGAGTTCAGTGTGCTCTCCCGCCAATGTCTCAGCCGTCGAATACCCGACCAGGAAACATTGATTGCGGAGATCAATGCATGGTGTGCGGAGCGCAACGAAAAAACGGTGGTTACGGATTGGCAATTCACCGTGGACGACGCTCGAATTAAGCTCAAAAACCTCTATCCAGTAATTAAAAATAAGACTTAAAACTTTCCTTACAAAGTACTAGTCGAAAGTTCGTCTACAAACAAAAGGATACGGTTGCAAATGCGGGTAGCTGTATACAATGTTAACTTGCCTTAGGCACCTCCGACTCTTCGCCATCCCAGCGAATTTCTTCTTCGTTTTTTTGACGCTTATGCCTTTTTGCAGCCGCCATAATTTCTTTTGATCGCATTTCAGCCAGCTTTTCTTTCACCACGCCCATCGGAGCTGATCCTCGATGGACAGGCATTTTTATATATTCCAGATATGAGATAGGCCGCACAGCAATCCCTGCTGCCATGGCTGGCGTTACGAGGTTACATCCTCTGCTCAGCGAGCAATGAGGCAAAACCCAATTGTATAAGCTCGTAAAAATCCACACCCGTTGCTCAAGACGGGCAGTCAGCTTGACCGAGCAGCGACTCTTTCTTCTGAGAGCGCCTATACAGTTGCGCAAGGAGGCGTTAAAGCGTTCTACAAAACTGGTGTTGATGGTGGATCCTGCCCCATAAATTCGGACAGCTCGCTTGCACTCTATCATAGTTCCAGAAAGTGCTTTCAAAACTACGCCCTTCAGTCGCCATCGCTTTCCTACCTTTTTG
>JBFIDQ010000369.1:0-1993 GCA_041603795.1 Chlamydiales bacterium | reverse complement strand
TTGGTGCTGGCTGGGAAGTTCGATATTGTCAACTACCAACAAACCCGCCTACGCCCTAGGGATAATTTCTACCTCCAGCCGCGGCTTCCAGCTCACCATTTTTTCTACAACAACTACTCCTCGGCTGCGGCCGGGACTTTGATGATTGTCTCTCCTCGGCTTGCCAAGGAGTATAACATCAAGCACATCATCATACAGCAAGGCTACAGCCAGGCGCTCATTTTCACTGCCAAGAAGGAGGGCATCCCTGGTTTCATTTGCGTCAACGCCTACCTTTACACGGGTGACATGAAGCGGAAAGACCCTAAAGTCTGGCCGACTCGACAGTTACAGCGCCTCTCCCTCTTTGAAGGAAGACAGTACCAGCTCTCGGAGCACGTGCGGAGAGCATACCAGCTCACCCTGATCTCCAAAACTATTGCCAACCACAGGTATATTTTCTTTCAGGGCGATCTAAACTTTCACGAAAACATCCAGGACAGTTCCAACCAGACCAAGTGTAACAATAAACTCTTCCTGCACCATTGGGGGCGTTTTCTGGAGCGGAATCGTCTCAAGGAGCTATACCAGCCAATCAAGACCAGATTTTTTATCTCTGCTAAGGAGCCCGCTAACAATAGCTGCACAAGGATAGACAGGCTCTACTGCTCTTTCGACGAGGCGGATTTTGCTATCGCCAAGCCGACGGTTTACTGCCCCAAAATCCCATTCTCCATCCCTGCCTCCTACTCGCTGCAGCATTCTCTTGAGGACAACGAGGCCAAGGCCGTGGAGCTTGCTCCGAGGGTTTTTATCCCTTCCGACCACATCCCAGTGGGCGCGCTGTTCAGTGCGCCAATGAAGGCAAACAGGAAGCCGTCTCTGCCCAAATTCATTATTGTCGACCCGCGCTACCAGAAGGAGCTCATCGCAGCTTGGGCTGACTACCCTGCAAACAGAGACCCTTTCAAGGCTCACGACCAGCTCATCAAAGTGGCCATGCGCACGGCTCGTGCCTTTCGGGGCGCCCCGGCCAAGTGTGAGAATATTCCAGTGGCCCAGCTCAGTACGGCCATTACAGTGCTCCGGGCAGTTTCCCGCCCCGACACTTCTAGGCCAGCGATGCTCAGCATGCAGTCCAGGTTCCCGGAAGCTTTCGAATTTCTTTCGTACAACCCCAAAACAAACATTTATGACACTTCCGCGCTCAGGCGCCACCTCAAAGACGTGCTCTCCGGCGCTCATGAGGAGGAAGCTGCCAAGAAAGCTACACAAGTCAACATTGTAAAACAAATCAAACTTTACCTCCCTTCTACCCGCGCGGTCATCACCCGCTTGCGAGAGAAAGAAGAGGATAGTGGCACTGAGGATCCGGACGAGATCGCGCAGATTCAGCAGAGGTTCTACCAAGATCTCTGGGACAAGCGGGATCATAGAACCAGATACATCGAGTCTCTTCTTTACCACTACACCAAGCGGCTAAAGAAAGAAGTAGAGGCTCCCAACCTTAAGATTGTCAATCTGGTGTTGGCTGGCCTCAACGAATCTTGTCCAGGGCCAGACGGCATCCCGCCAGTTTTCTACAAATCTTTCAACAAGCTGGTCTCCCCGATCATCCTCAACATCTTAGGCAGGCTCAGGAGCACCGACGCCCCCCCAGGCAATTTCAACTGGGGGACGCTCTTTTGCCTTCCTAAAGAGGTTCAGGACCTGATCACCGAGACCAGGCCAATAACAGTCCCAAACGCCATCAACAGAATCTGCAGCAAGAGTCTCTATTTTGTCCTCCACGAAGCCACTTCCGGCCTCCTCGACGAAGCTCAGCACGCCCGCAAGGGCAAGCGTATTGGAGACCCCATCAAGCACTTCAATAGTAAATTCTACCGTAGAGCAAGGGAGAAGGTGCTGGAGCTTCTGGGCCATTTTGAACCCTAAAATACCCACTGGGGGTTACTCCCCACTCATGGGGGGCGTCCAGATCTGAAAACCAAATTTGATTGGGCATCAGTGATAT
>JBFIDQ010000368.1:0-2004 GCA_041603795.1 Chlamydiales bacterium | reverse complement strand
CTTGTATAGGAATACTAGCCCCTTTCCGATCGTTCAACCACGGGGCTTTGGCGCGCTCCAATCCTAATTTAAGAGCTTGACGGGGCACTAGCGCCGAAGAGGCCCTGGAAATGGTCACCAAGAAACACCCGGGTATGATCCTATGTGACTGGAATATGGGGAATATGAGTGGATTGGATTTGCTGAAAACTATTTCAGATAGGAAGCTGCCGATCACCTGCGGACTCATCACATCTGAATGCAGTGTGGAAATGAAGGAAGAAGCGAAAACGGCTGGCGCAAAATTTCACATTGTAAAACCATTCAACGCAAATCACTTTCAAGATGCGCTCGCACCTTGGCTAAAGTAGGGCAAACTTATGATGAAAACAAAATATCCTCTCCCTGATGTTCCGCAACTCAAAGGTCTATTAGAACAGCTTTTATCCCAAGACGTGGAGGTTAGCTCGAGTCAGTCTATGGTCTACGAGCTTGCCAAAGGACACTTTCTTGCTTTGTATCGAACGGATCACGGTCAGATTATTGGAGGCGTGGTGTTCGATGCAAATTGTGCAGCGTATCTTGGGGGGGCGTTGACGATGACTCCACCGCAGACTGTAGAAGAGAGCGTGAAGTCCAATTTTACGGAGTCTTACCTTGTGGACGCATTCAAGGAGATTTTGAACATCACGGGTCGGCTGTACAATGAAACAGGGCGAGGTCACGTGGTCCTGGCTGAGGTGCTCGCACCGGGGGCACCGATGGCTGATGATATTCAATCATTTTTGTCAGCTAAGCACAGGCGTGGTGGATTCGAAGTTTCGGTTCCGCGTTACGGCGTGGGGCATTTGACCTTTCTGCATCCGTTTAAAGAGAAATAGTCGGATGTTTGCTAAATGTTCGCGTGTTGGTGGTGGATTCGTCTGGTTTATGTGGAATCTTGGTTGATGGGTTGTTCGTTTCTGTGCACAACTGGTGTGGGACTCGACCTGTGGTAGTGACCTCATGCTAGCGGTAGTCCGCTTATAACAAGCAATGTTTCAATCACTTACGTTGATTTCCTGGCTTTATTTGAGGCTGGATTCGGGGTCTCCTTCAGGAGCCTTGGGAGTGCTGACAATTTGTCGAGAACTCATCGCAAATTCTTCTTTCCAAAAAAAAATGGGATAGGCATAATCCGGAGGCTTTACCGACTAAGAAAGCAGTGAAGACATACGATGGTACCAGACAACGCTCAGCCCCGATCGGTGGGGGTGCATGACGGAACGTTTCACGCGGATGAGGTAACGGCTTGCGCCTTGCTTGCACTCTTTGACCTCATCGACAAAGACAAGATTGTTCGCTCCCGAGAGGCGAAGGTGCTTGCTAAGTGTGAGTATGTCTGTGATGTAGGGGGGGAATACGACCCGAAAAAGCGGCTATTTGATCACCATCAAGTGGAGTACAAGGGCCCGTGGAGCTCCGCCGGAATGGTTCTTCATTACCTCAAAACGACTAAGATCATCAGTGTGCGTGAATACGACTTCTTCAATCATGCGTTGATCATTGGTATCGATGACCACGACAACGGCCGCGCTCCACTTCCAAAGGGATACTGCTCGTTTTCACATGTGGTCTCCAACTTCATGCCGATCGCACACGATTGCTCGTCGGAAGAGCAAGATGCCGCGTTCCACGCGGCGTTTGAATTTGCCCTAGGGCACTTGGGTCGTATCTGGGAACGATATCGCTATGTGAGCTCATGCAAGGAGGTGGTACAAAAGGTGATGGCGGAACATCGCGATTGCCTGATGTTCGATGAGTCACTCCCTTGGCTTGAGGGCTTCTTTGAGTTGCAGGGAAATGATCACCCAGCCCAGTTCGTGATTATGCCGTCAGGCGTCTACTGGAAACTTCGTGGGATTCCACCAAGCTTTGAGGAGCGCATGAAGGTAAGGGTTCCTCTCCCAGAGAAATGGGCCGGATTGCTTGAGGAAGATCTACAGGAGGTCACTGGGATTCCAGGAGCCATCTTCTGCCACAAGG
>JBFIDQ010000367.1:0-2068 GCA_041603795.1 Chlamydiales bacterium | reverse complement strand
GGCGAGTCGGTGAGATCGAACGCCTAGCCAGGTGAGAAGTGAGGGGTGCTCATGGCAGCAATAATAACTTAACTGAGTACTAGTTGCTGTGAGGCAGGCTCTCTTTGCAATCAGGAATCCCTGTGAGACAAATACAGCTGCTTCCACGATGTCCCATATAACCTTCGAAAATGTACTCAAGCCAGTGGTTGGGAGACGACCCTACCTTCATGAAATTAGCGAGAAGAGGTTCAAGGTTGGATGCGCCGGATTGGAGTCCATTGCGGCCAAAATACTCGACCCACTGCTCATGTGTCGTTTCTGCCACGATGTATGGGGTGCTGATGATGAAGTGGGTCCCTTCTTCCACTCGAGAAGGAAACAAGCGAACAAACCAAACCGTATCTGTGTCTCCTAGGTAATCGGAGTTGCAGCGTACCCGATAGAGGCGGTTTGTGAGGATCTCGCGAAGCAAGATGACTTTGTCCTCTACGCCCACCTGACAGTACATTCCCATTCGCGTACTCGCAGCCTGCTGCAACAATTCCGATAGCGAGCCGTCGAGGCCGAGCTCTGGACCCAAACGCAAAACTGCATCGCAAAGAGTTCCCTCTTCCGGAGAGATTTCCGCATCCATGAGCGTCCAGCAGTTGAAGTGAGAGGTGGTCACTGGACTAATAGGCGGCCCCTGAGGCACGTACTCCTCATTCGCTTTATCCAAGCGGTCCGCGTGAGCCTGTAGACTCGGATCAGGGTGGGAGAGTAGGAATTGTGAGATGACATTCATGAAGTTTAACGTCGACATGAACTCGAAGATAGAGGTCCGCAGCTCAGGTTGGATCGACTCATCTTCTAAGATCTCGCCCAACTCCTCAGGTGGCGCAAATGCCTCCTCAATAGCTTGCAGCTTCTCGATCGAGACCGTTTTCTCTTCGGGTTTGCGACGCGCCATCCGCGCCCGTAAGGGCTCGACCACCTTGACCATTAAGCTTCTCCATTGGATCCAATTGGACTAGATTAGGAGAGATCGACTATTTCGAGCAAGTGGTCCATAAAATGCTGCGCTTTGCTATGTTTCTCAACCATGAAGGCATTATTTAAATGGCTAAAGGAACGCTTCCTTACGCGAGGCACGCAGCTCGACGTCGCGAAGCTAACAGAGAATACGCCCATGCATTGGGCCGTGATCTATGACAACACAACACGCCTCAAAAAATGCCTAAAGGATGCCCCTAAGGAAAGCCACCAGCGCAATCGCCTGGGGTTCACTCCTTATCAGCTCGCAAGTCTGCTCGGACGAGATGCCTGCCGTAAGCTTCTTCATAACGAGGGAGAGGTCACCATCCGTTTTCAAGAGCGAGGGGCACGAGAACCCTCTATGTTGACGCCAGAGGCGTTCAAAGAGCGCACAGGTGTTCAATGGACCTCCTCCCTTCGCTTTCCTGACTTCGAAACGCTGCTTGCGATCTACCTCCAAGTTGAAGAAGGACACACCTGGCGCCAAATTGATAACGAAGCGATCTGGTTAGGAACGTACTACCGCCGCGACATTGAGATGGCGCGGGAGGCTCTCGTTACCATCCGCTGGGTCGACGAAAAGCTAGGCTATGGGGTCTACAGCGATGCAGAGCTCAAGAAGGGAAGCTACATTTGTGAATATGCAGGGGTAGTCAGACGGCGCCCCTGGCTTAGCTGGCATATATCTGACTACTGCTTTCGCTACCCAACGGCAGCATGGACAAAGCCCATCTACACCATCGATGCGGAAGCGATAGGAAATGTGGGACGTTACTTTAACCATTCGGATACACCCAACTGCGAAGCCATTGGAGTCCTCTCTGGGCCCCTTATGCACATTCTCATAAGAACCTGCGAGCCCGTTCAGGCTGGCGATGAGCTCCGCCTGGACTACGGTCCCCTTTTCTGGCGAAACCGCTTCTGGCAGATGAGATAGGGATTCTTCCTGGTAAAATCGCCCTACCACAGCATGCGCAGGGCGATTTTACCAGTCAAAACTTGATAGTAGGGGCACTTTAGTTTGGGGTTGGTGATCTGGGGGCTGCAGGAGCAGCCCCGGCACCTAATACAG
>JBFIDQ010000366.1:0-2075 GCA_041603795.1 Chlamydiales bacterium | reverse complement strand
GCGGTCAATGATAAGGAGTCCAAGATCACTTTCCGGGTGCTGCTCGATACGAAAGCGTGGACCAATCTCTTCCAGAAAATGATTGGTCAGACCGATAAGGTGAGATAGGGTGAGCCCTTGAGCAAATTTGCGGAATTTACTGCCGTCACGGGAGCCAATAAGCTCATGCAGCACTTGGTAGGGTTCGCTCTCTCGTGAGCTTTTTTCCAGGGAGGCAAGAAGGGATTGGTGGCGCTCGCTCTCTTTCTCATTCAGTAGCTGTTGTGAGGTAAGATTTTGAAGGGTCTTTTCCAGGGCGGCTATGGTTTCTCTGGTGGCAAGTTCTTCTGATTTGACTCTAACCTCATCTCTGCCAGGTTTGCCTTGATCGAGAAGGTGACACTCTTGCTTCTGGCACTGGGTAAGCTCTCCATGCAGCTGCTGCCGCCGCTCTTGTAATGCGTGGAGGCGGCCGCGTTGCTCTTTTTCCCAGTCATGATCGTAGCTTTGGGTCTGCTTCAAGTTAGATTCGGTGAGGGAGCAGGTCTCCATTTTGGTGGACAGCTCGGCCTGCAGGGATTTATGTTGAATCGTGGTGGCTTTCTCATCATCACGGATCTGCTGGAGGCGATCGGTAAGCGCGGCAAGGGAGCGGTCCAGTTCGCGTTCGCGCTTGCGATCGGACTCCAACTGTCGATAGGGTTTGGGTTGCGAGGAGGAAGCCTCTACGTCGGCTTCGATACGATTGGCCTCTGGTAGCGTCAAGGCAAGAGCAAGCTCTTCTTCCAAGTTGTCAGATGTCCACTTGGCTCGAATTGCGGAGAGACGACTCTCCCCATCAGCCTTGCTCGCTACATGAATTGCCTTCTCGGCTTCTAGTTCTGCGTGCGCACGCGTTTGTTGTTCTACAGCCTGCCGGAGCGCTTGCTCTTCTTCCCGAAGCTTGATGACGCTCTGAGAGGCTTCTGGAATATTTTCGCTATAGGGGTGTTCATGTGAGCCGCAGAGTGGACAAGGGCTATCAGTTTCAAGGGTTTCACGAAGTTGTGAGAACTCATGTGCCTTGTTTAACTGCGCAATCAAGATAAGTTGCTCATTCGCATCGCCCTGATTCTTTCGCAGAGCAGAAAGTTTCCTTTCAATTGAGGCAATGGAGGTGCGTGCAAGGTCTTGCGATTTCTTGATGGCAGAAATCTCGACAGCTACTTCACGAAGGGCATAGAGGCGCGCGAGTGCCGCCTTGCCCTCTTCAATATTTAAGGCGACTGTCTGTAGCTGTTTTCTCTCTCTCGTGAGAGTCCTTTCGGTCGTGGTCTGCTTCTTCTTCAATGCATCGAGCTTTTTGGTCGAGTCAGTGATGGCATAAAGGATAGGCTGAAGCGGGCGGGCTTTTTCTAGAAGAGCGAGTGTGATCTGCGTTTCGTTCTGTTTGGCCAGCAGGGCGTCAACGGACTTCATCTGCTGCTCGGAGGCTTCGCTGGCGGACTTCGCCTGCGAATAGGCGCGATGCCACTGAAGATCGCGAAGCAGTGATTTCTGCTTAGCTTTGGTCGTCTCCAGCGCGCCTTTGAGATCCGATAATTGCTCGGGGGCGATTTTTTCCGCCGGGGCTAAACCGACAAGCTGCTGTTCGAGGAGCTCGATCTTTTGTTTGTGGCGAGCTGACTTCTCATGCGCCAAAATACTCACGCGTGTGTAGATTTCGGTACCAGTAATGCGTTCGAGTAGCTCAGAACGCTCCTTTTCTGAGGCGCGGAGAAAGGCGGCGAAGTCGCCTTGAGCAAGCAGCACGGAGCGGCGAAATTGGGCATAGTTGAGGCCTAGGCGCTGCTCAATCTCTTCGAGAACCTCTTTTTTGGTCCGCCCAATGGGCGCTCCCGTGGCGAGGTCAGTTAAGACCATTTCCTGCGCCTGAAATTTGCCATCGGGTAGCAGGCGGGCTCGACGGACGCTCCATCGGCTCTTGTAACGCTTGCCATCGACTCCCACAAACTCTACTTCGGCATGGCCCTCGGCGGTGCCGTGGCGAAGAAGCTGGCGTGGATCTGAGCCTCTTAGACCGTCAACACCTACGGGCTGACCGCGGTCGAATCGGG
>JBFIDQ010000365.1:0-2083 GCA_041603795.1 Chlamydiales bacterium | reverse complement strand
GGGAGGCGCGCAGAGTATGAATGAAGTAGACTCTCTGCGCTCCTCCCCGCCTCCCCGTCTCTGCGTTAACAAAACAGCCACTCCATTTAACGCTAGTCGGTAACGCTGACCTTTACATAGGTCCCTTGGCGCTGGCGCCTGTTTTGGTACCCGTACCACCCTCCAACTGCACATAGGGCGATGAACCATATGGTAAGTCGCGGCAAGGTGATGAAGGGGTAGTTCACCTGAGGAGGTGGCCCTAGACGCGCATCCCATGGCCAAATAAGGGTCGTGGGGGTACCGCGAAGGTTATCTTCGGGTACGAATCCAAAGTAACGGCTGTCAGCGCTCATGGCATGGTTATCGCCAAGAACGAAGTAGTTCTTCTCGGGGATCTTTAGTCCGAATCGACGGATGACATCGACGTCGATGACTCCGTTTTTCATCGGAGCTCCACGATCGATGAATGGGAGGTAGGGTTTGAATCCACTCGCCTCAGCTTCTCGTGTTTTCTCGCGCTCAATGAAGGCAGTAAGGGCGGGGTCATCTTTCTCCATGAGGGGAGCACCCATTACGTAAAGAGCTCCGTCGCGGAAGTAGGCGTAGCGTGACGGCAAAAAGGGCTGATCTTGACTCTGTGGCGCGACCCTAAGCGACATTTCAATGCCCAGGTTGAACAGTTTCTGTTTCCACTCGCTGTCTCGACGATAGAGCGGATGATCTTTTGGCAGTTCGTGAGGCGTTCCGCCAAAACCGATGCTATGAGCACGGCCGAAATAGAACTCATAGGTGCCGTCAGGTACGCCTTCGAATCTCGGACTATCCGCTCTTGGTTGGAGTCCACCTACCTGATAAGGAACGGCTTTCTCATCTTTTACCACGAATCGCGCCGTATAAAGGCTGTCCATGAGGCGGTCGAGATGAGCCTCGGATAGGGGAATAAGAGTGCTGAATGGGGAAAGGATTTTGAAGATGTTGCCCTGATTATTACTCCGCATCTTTGGTAGCGGGTAGGTGAGTCCTGGGGTGTGGAAGAGCTCTAAGTAGAGCGGCGCTTCGTTAAACTTTTCGGGGTCGTGAGGTGTAGCCTGCGCTACCTGGTCGCGTGTGAGGAGCCTGACCATCGCAAAGTTGTGCATGCCCCAGAAGTCGGTGTAGGTGCGAATTTCCTTATGATCTTTTCCTGCGAGCATCGGTTTTTCGCCTACCCAGTGATCATTTGCTAGCACCTCGCCTTCAATCTTACCGTTTTTTGCCCAGGTGAGCTTACCCAGAGGGCGGTTCATGTGATTGAAGAGGAAATGGATGGTGGAGGGGTCCTGAGGATCTGGCATGGAGCCAATACGGCCGTCAAAGGTGCTAAAGGGGATATGCTCTAGGGGAGCCATCCACTCAGCTTCGCGCAGCTCGGGTAGATCATTGCCGTCCGCGTCGATTCCATAAATTTTACCCCCGTAAAAATAGAGGGTGTCGCCGGGCTTTCCAATAAGCCTCTTGATGTAGCGTTTTTTTGCGTCGAATACCCAAAAGTACTTGGTATCGGGATCGGAAACGTCCAAATTCTCGGCCGTTAGGACGACCACACCTGTTCGCTCGACAAGGTCGGGATCGAACATGAGGTGCTGAGGCTTGAGGGGTATGTTGATGCCAAAACTGGTCTTACTGACAATGAGGTGGTCTTGCTCTTTGAAGGTGGGGCGCATGGAGCCGGTAGGGATCTGATAGAGCTCGAACCACATCTGGCGAATGACGACGGCGATGAGAAGGGCTACGATTAGGGCAATTGGAAACTCTGTAAGGACCCGCAACCAGTGGCGGTCGGGAAGGAATCTGTTGGCAAAGGCTTCGAGGCGACGCGCAATGGTATTCGCTTCTTCTCGGTTTTTTTCGATGAGTGCCGTGTCGAGAGAGGCAAGGCTCGTCTCTAGGTCAGCAAGCTGCTGCTTGCTCAGGTCCTCCCAGTGGCTCTTGTAAAGACCATTCACCCAGTTCAGGATTTGGCGGCTTTTCCGTAGCGAATAGGGTTTTTTACTCATGATTTTCACTCAGCTTCTAATAGAGATGGAATCATCGTAGGGAATTGCTAACCAAAAGGCAAGGT
>JBFIDQ010000364.1:0-2084 GCA_041603795.1 Chlamydiales bacterium | reverse complement strand
TAGGAGTCGACTTTTTCGCTGCACTCACTCGACCCCAGCCGCCGCTGTTCCGGCGCAAGAAAGGCCCAGTTCTGTAGGAACGATCCGTGGAGAGGGAGAAGCTTACTTTGCTCCACCGGAGGAGAGGGATATCCCTCCCCGTGGCTTACGATCGAATAGGCCTCAGCAACGACCTCAAGAGTGCGCGTAAGGACAGCAGCCGTGCCGATGATTGGCATCAGTCCGAAGTCAGACAGCTGAACAGAGAGCCCACCCGCCTCCTTTGTCACCAAAATATTGTTGAGTTTGAGTCCCCCGTGAGCGAGTCCCTTGCTATGAGCATAATCCAGTGCTTGCGACACCTGCTTCAGGATCGTAACAATCTCCTCCTCGGAGAGCGCCACACCCTTAGCTACGAGGTATTGCGCAAGCGACGTCGACTCCCCGAGTTCATCCACCACGCAATCCATCACCAGGAAGTACTTGCCCTGAGCCGAAGAGATGTTATGGATCCGCACGATGTTCGGGTGATCAAGTGCAGATAGTGCCCCCAGAGAGTTTTGAAAGCGCTGAATAAAAGCGCGATCATTCGCCAAAGATTCGGGAAGAAGTTTCAGAGCACAGTGGCGCTTCATGAAGCGATGTTCCGCTAGGTAGACCGTACCGAGGGCCCCCTCTCCCAATTGCTTGATGAGCGTGTAATCGCCGAGTAACTTTCCTTCCGTACTATCCATGGTCCTGTCTCTGTTGATCTAAGTATTTCTGCGCTGCCTTAATGGACCGCGAATAACGATACCACTTGTGCGCGCGATCGATTAGTCCCTGTGCTAGGTCGTATTCACCCATCCCCGAAGCATCCCTAACGTAAGGGAATATATCGGTACGTGGAATTGCGATGTCGCTGGCAAGGATATGCTGAAGTGCTTTTTTGAGCACGCCCTCTTTCTCCTCCGCCGTTCCCAAACTGGAAATCATGCGATAGAGTGAGAGATCTCCTGGATATTTATCCACAGCTTCCTTGAGAGAAGTGATCACTTTCTGGCGTAGCTTTTCCCGCTCTATCGGGTAGCGACAGCGCTCCATCAGCCGCAAATGAAGCACCGCCCGTGTTTTATCGACGAGGTAGTGGGTCGGGTGAGCCTGAAAAGCGCGATAGAACAGCGAAAAAAACTTGTCCGTTTCGCCAATATTTGCGTGGGCATTGGCCACGATGAGAGAAAGGAGCGTGTAGGTAGGGTGAGCGGTCACAACCGGATCGTAGGTCTCAATGATTTGCTCCGCCACTTCTTTCGGCGTTCTGTTTTCTGGATTGAGATAGAGAGAAAGGGCTTCTTCATAGAGCATCTGATCCTTAGGATCCGCAGGCTGCTCCGAGGGCTGAGTGGAAGTGAGGGCTTCAAGAAACAGGGAGTGCGCCTTTTCCATATGCTGCGCATGGACCTCCATAATCGCGTCCTCGACAAGCGTCTGATCCGCCTGCAGAGAAACTCCTGTTACTAGCATTAGGCTCAAGATCCATCTGGCCATTTAAAGCTCCTTAATTCCCCTCACGTGGGTGCCTGCTTATAGTCGATTTCAGGCCAAAATGAAAGCGGTTTTTTGACAGGAAAAGATTTCACTTATAAAGAGGAGCTTTGATTAGGTAGAAGGGAAATCACCATGACCATTTTTCATTCAGCACACTGCAGGGGAGAATCTTGCATTCCCCAGCTCCCCACGACCTGGCTTGAGGCCAACACGGAATCACTTAAGGAGAGTGGCGACCGCCACCCTTCCCGCGAGGAGACGGTGCTTTTGGCTCGCTGGTTGGGTAAAATCGATAATCCAATCTGGATGAATTGCGCCATCCGCCAATCCGCTGGCGATCCCCATAAATTTCGCACTCTTCAGGAGGGGATCACAAGGGAGACGGCCCGCCTCATTGAGAAGCACACATTCGAAGTGCTCGAGATGCATAATAATAGTCAGGCCAAGGAGCTCCGTGCAACAGCAGAAAGCATAAGAAGGCAGGCCATTTCCCATATCAAGAATATTGACTCGAAGGCCAAGAGTCACCGCGTGATCACTCCAAAACTCCTGAGGAGCTTGCAGCGCAATCTACTCCG
>JBFIDQ010000363.1:0-2096 GCA_041603795.1 Chlamydiales bacterium | reverse complement strand
CGACGTTAAGCAAATCCGTTGTTTCTAAAGCCCGGTAGCGATGCAATCCCTCTCGATAATTCTTGGGATGAAGGCGAAGGTACTTCCCCTCAGCGCTTTGGATCACGATCTCGCGACGACCGTAATCAGGGAGGGCCAATCGCGATAGATCGATCTGCTTGGCGTCAGGAAGAAGTCCGAGAAGCTCAAGTAGCAGCGACACTTGGCCCTCACTTACTTGCACTTTCGGCAGGTTCTCCATCGCGTAAAAAGAGTCGAGTGGAAACTGACGTCCCTCCCTGTCAATTCCTGTGCGAGGCTCGCGAGCAAGTCGGGCGATCGGTGTGCGGATGGTGTAATCAACTGCTAATGCCCCCGGCTTAACCTTAGTTACTCGCGCTGCGTAGATAAACGGTGACTGTAGCAACTTTTCTTCTGCCTCCGCCACATCAAAGCGGAAGAGATTTTGTGGTTTGTCGACGGAGAGCCCTATTTGCTCAATAAGGTAATCGGACGGCAGTTGCCCCCTGCGCGGACCAGTTTGTACGATACCTGTGATGGTGTAGCGCTCGTCGCGGCTTCCCATAAACTTTACGCGCTCGCTATAGAGCCAAAGTAGTGTGGCTGTGCCGGAGATAAGAAGAGTGCTAAGGAAAATATAAACAAGCGCTCTGGAGATCGGCAGGGGTGCGCTCGATCGACTCATGAGAGCCGCCCAACTAGCTCGTCGGAAGTTCGCGTAATGTCACCTGCCCCAAGAGTAACCACCACATCACCTTCCTCTAGCTCCCCCGCAAGCTGCTTGGCTACGTCAGATCGCAGGAGGTGCTCACCACCACATTCGGCAATGATGTCGTCATGCGTTACTCCATTTGGCCCCTCACCAGCTGCGAAAACCTCCGTCACAATCAAGCGATCCGCTGCACGAGTTGCCTCACCCCACAGGCCCAGGCAGTCGCGTACACGCGAATAGCGATGTGGCTGCAAAACAGCAATGATTCGACGCTCTCCAAGAGACTCGCGTAGCGCTCCGAGCGTGGCCTTTACCTCGGTCGGATGATGAGCGTAGTCATCAATCACCCGAATTCCACGAGGCTCACCCTTACATTCAAGTCGACGTGCGACTCCGGGAAACGAGGCGAGTGCCTCGCGTACGGCATCGGGATCAAATCCTAGGTCACATACGAGGTGGTAGACGGCCTGTGCGTTGAGTCGATTGTGCGCACCTGGCAGTTGCAGTTGGAGGTTGCTCTCCTCATAGGCCGTGCCATGCGTGCATATCTGCTGCAAGCGCGCATCCCCCTTCCACCAGTAGAGTCCCGGAACGCGTTGAGCGAACTCGCGAAAGGCCTCTACCAGGCGCTCCTCCGTTTGCCAGTAGTCAAGATGTTCCGCTTCCAAATTAGTAAGAATCGCAGCTTCTGGATCCATTCGAGCAAAGGAGCCATCGGATTCGTCCCCTTCTACAACGAACCACGGTCCACTGCCAACTTTTGCATTGATCCCTTTTAGCAGCCCACCCAGGGCATAACTTGGTGCCTCGCCGAGTTCCTCAAGCACCCACGCAAGCATCGCGCTCGTCGTCGTTTTGCCGTGAGTACCACTTACCGTGAGCACTCGCTTACCACGCGCCAGATCGCGGAGCATATCCGAGCGGTGTAAGCGCCGCAGACAAGGGGCAAGCATTTCCGGGTTATCTGCCTGCACAGCGGAGCTGTAGACAACGATGCTATCGGGAGGGACCTGACAAGCTCGGTGTCCAACAAACGGCGTAATACCCGGCAGCACGATCCCTTCGCGCCGATCACTGCCGGTCACCTCCCACCCATTTTCTATGAGAAGACGTGCCACAGCACTCATTCCAATGCCACCAATGCCAATAACATGTGCTTTTGGCGTCATCGTACAGGAATCCCCGCCACTTCGCAGACGACCGAACAAAGATCTCGATGTCGACGATCTTCCTTGTGGGTGCGTAATGCCCGGCGCATTTTATGGAGCGTTTTATGGTCGTTTCCAACAAGGTCACGAATCACCTCCGCCAGACGCTCTGGCTCGAGATCAGATTCGTCCAACTTGATCGCCCCGCCGAGATCCACGACGAAGTCAGCGTTCTT
>JBFIDQ010000362.1:0-2143 GCA_041603795.1 Chlamydiales bacterium | reverse complement strand
GGAGCGGAAAGCCCCGCAGCTGGTTTTATGGAACGCAATTGTAGTAAATAATCACCCTCCTTAACAAGAGCTTTGACGCTCTTTTCCAGATTCTCTTTGTCCGTTCCTATTGCAATCTTCAGAGCCACTCGCTGCGGCATTGCTAACAGAGCTGCGCGTCCAACTTTGTCAGTGACTTCAGCTCGATAGACAATACCATATGTCCCGCTTCCAAGGGTTACGGGTTTTCCTAAGACGTTTAACAGTAGTTTAAAGCCTCTTTCTTGCAGAGTTGGAGGCTTAGTTGCAAGAGACGAGGCTGGGCTGTTGGGAGGAGCCAAGGGATGTTCTTCGGTTTTTCTTTCTTCTAAGGGCGGTTTTGAAGCGTTTTTCGGAGGTGATTTAGGAGTAGCTGAAGGCTGTGAAGGCTGTGAAGGTTGAAGCTGACTTGAGCTTGATAGTTTTTTCGGTAGAGAGGAAAGTGAGCTGCTTTGAGATGAGCTTGTTGATGCATAAGAAAGAGAGGCTCTGGTTGCCGTTGTTGGCATTGAAGCTGTCGAAGACCGGCGACGGCCAGATAGGGTTGTTGGGACGAATAAGTAAAGGGGGAAGAAGCCAAAAAGCAAAGGGTGAGTAGTACCGGTAGTTGTAGGAAGAGTGGAAGACAGGGAAAGTCTAGTCATTTCTATATGGGCTGGCGGTGATGTTGTAGAGATTTGTTTTTTTAGAGTATTGCTCGCTACAACTTTAGTCTTATCTTTTTCGGTAAAAGTGCTAGATGCTGAAGATGAGGACTCAGTCGACTCCTGCCGATACTTTTGAGGGGTATTGAACGTTAGTTTCGGAGGTTGAGTTGATGATGCCGATTTGGTTGTCGATGTAATTGCTGATCGTAATGGTGCTACCATTGTACGTACCTTTCTAATATTTTGGATTGCGATCTATAGGTTGCAATATGGGACGATAATTTATGAATTTTGGATTTACTGAATGAGATGGAATATATCGTTTGAGTTGGTTTGTAATCCGAAATCGGTATCTTAATCCTCGTGACTTCAACCTCGAGGAATAAAATAAATGAATGTAAGAAAGTTATGTAGGTGAATTTCAATCTTAGACCCTGATGGCTACCCAAACTTGTCGAAAAAGGGCGCAGATGGATTCAGCGACGCTCTTTAACGGCAAGTTTACGTGGCAACCAGGGTCTAAGATGTAGTCACCTAATTTGAGTATAGCGCGCTCTGCTCGGCAACAAAGCGGCGTGTTACTTGCTCTACTTTGTGATGGTCCTAACCGGAGGTGGCTTTCGCACTGGGCGTTTGGGTTTTCCCCCTAAGGTGGATCTTCTTTGGGTGGCAGACAAAGGCGAGGTAGAACCTGGTGGTGTAGTGGATGGAGGGGGAGGGATCGGAGAACCTGGTGGTGTCATTGGTAGCGACGGAAGCTGCTCGTAGGAAGGGGTTGGAGATGAATCGGAAGATGAGGGCGATAATGGAGGTGTAGAGGATGGCGGAGGCGGAATAGGTGAAAATGAGCTTGCTGGAGTTATTTTCGAAAAGAAGCTTTGTCGGTCAAAACTGTATGGTGGAGTTGACGGTGGTGATCCACCAAGATCGTACGATGGCGTTGTCGGGGTTGTAGGTGGCAATGGCAATTTAACAGCGAGGGATGAGGACGTTGAGGGGCTATGAGCGGGTGGTCTTGGAACTGCAGTAGGTCTTGAGGATGGAAGCCTAGTTGGCGACGGTGAATAGATAGCTGAGCGAGCACGTGTCGTATAGGATATGGACCTTGTTTCTGAAAGAGGAGATGTAGCAGAAGGAACTGGATAGGATGGGGAGGAAGGGTGAGGAAATGGGGTGGATTCAAAAGAAGCAGTTAGTTCTGTGCTCCTTGGAGGTGGAGAATGTTTTGTGGAGGCAAGGCCGTAGAATTTTATTGGTAGGGATTCTGGCGGGGTAGGAGGAGGCGGTGGAAAGGATGAGTGGGAAGAATAAGTTGGTGATGTTGAAGGGCTAGAGGATGAGTCATCTGAAAAAGGCCAAAGAGGTTCAGGTAGTGGACTTTTTACCCCAGATGAAAAGGGCGTGAAGCGAGTAGGAGTTGCGCCAGCGGATGAGCTGACTGATCTGAGGGAGTTGTGTGCAGCGGCGTTGGTGGGAGG
>JBFIDQ010000361.1:0-2162 GCA_041603795.1 Chlamydiales bacterium | reverse complement strand
GTGTAGGTGTGCGTCAGTCCAAACAGCAAACCAGTTTGCCTCACAATCTCGCGCAGACGGATGGCTTGCTCCAGGTTGAGCGTGGCAGGTTTGTCGGAGAACACGTGGAATCCGGCCTGCAGTGCCGCTTCGGCGACCGGAAAATGCATATGGTTGGGTGTCACGATAGCGACGAACTGCAGGCGCTCATCCACCGGCAAAGCAGCTTCGGCAACCATCATCTGTTGATAGTCGCTATACACGCGATTCGCTGGCAGGTGCAGAGACTCACCGGTGCGGCGGGAGCGCTCCGGGTCGCTGCTAAACGCCCCGCAAACCAGCTCTATTTCACCATCAATTGCCGCCGCAATCCTGTGCACCTGACCGATGAATGCGCCCTCGCCACCACCGACCATGCCCATTCGGATTTTTGCCATGGGTATCCTCACTTATTGCTTTACCCACCAGAGTTGACGCTCTTTCTCGACAAGTTGCTCAAATTCGGGCACAACCACTCAGCCAGGAACATCATTAGACTGAAGTTCTTTCTGAGTGGAGACAAAAATCCCCTCACTACTGTCCGGTTAATTATCGAATAAAATCAATTGGTTAGAGTGCATGTCATCCTCCAGAGTGTATTTGGTGTCCAAAAGGCCCTTGTTTAAAGGGGTTTTTTCGAACAGGGTGACTGAAAATATCTGTAGCAAAGTGTAGAGAGACGCGTCCAGGTTGAGTCGCTTCTTGATGATAGCGACGAGGACATAAACTGACACGGCAATCCAGATCTGTGCCTTTACGGCGTTCTCTGATGTGCCGAAAAATTTCTTGATCCGAAGATGCTGTTTGATCCATTTGAAAAACAATTCGACCTGCCAGCGGGCTTTGTACAACGCGCAGATAGTCGCTGGCGGAGGCCCAAACAAATTGGTAAGAAATACCAACGTTTTGCCTGTCTCGGGATCCTTGAAACGAATGCGACGCAAATGAACAGGGTAATTCTTTTGACTGTAGAAGCCTTCCAGCATCACCGTCTGATCGCAAATGATTCCTTGTTCCCGATCGCTCGGTGCCGAATACACTCGTCGAAAATCGGCATTCGATTTGGCGCGAGTGACGAAGAACGCTCCGGCTTGATGAAGGGTGAAGAGTCGTTCGAAATCGACATAAGCACGATCCATGACATAAATGGCCGAGGATTCCGGCACCATCAAATCGAGGACGTTGACATCGTGCATTTTGCCGTCGGATACGTGTATAAAGCTTGGAATGCTTCCCCTCAGATCCAGCAGCGTGTGCATCTTGACCGCTGCTTTGGTACTGCGAAACGGCGCCCACGGAAACATCGTCAAACACAAATCGATGGTAGTCGAGTCGAGGGCATACACGGTGTTCGACAGATCCAGCCCAAGATCCTCTTCCGCATAAAGTTTGCGGGCTTGAGTGATCAGTCGTTGTGCAAACTCGGCGTAGATTCGCCAGTCTCGTCGCTCGTTGGCGTCGGCCAGTGTAGATCGTTTGATCGGAGAGCGAATGCCCATATGGTACAGCTTGGCCGATTGTGCCGAGAGACAGGCTTCGATATCGCGCAAACTTTCTCGATACGTCAGTTGCGCAAATGCCATAACGCGGAAGTGTTCGGTACACGGCAAGGTGCGGACTCTGTAATCCCCGTCGTAACGGTCCACGATCCGATGAAACGTTTTCCACGGGAGATAATCCATGATCTGCGCGAACAGCGTCTTTCCAGTATTCATCCAGCCCTCTCGGCAACAAAGGTCGATAAGGAGGATATTTTGCCGTATTTACGTTCAAATCGGGGACACCCTTTTTATTGCGTAACTCATTGAAATTAATGATGAATTTCAGTTTTTAAGATTTTTTAACCGGACAGTAGTGGTGGTAATTAGGAAAGCAGTTGCTCACCTCGTTAGCGCTGGGTGAGCAATCTACACAACTGCTGACAGTTACCGAAGAAATGCCTGGTTTTTTAAGCCCTTGCCTAACTTCGATTTTTCAGCAGGTCACGTATTTCGCCGAGCAGTACTTCTTCCTTGCTCGGTGCCGGCGGCGCTTTGGGTGCTTCTTCCTGCTTCTTCTTGAACGAGTTAATGCCCTTGACCGCCATAAAGATGGCAAACGCTATGATGGTAAAGTCGATCAGGGTCTGGATAAATTTCCCGTAG
>JBFIDQ010000360.1:0-2197 GCA_041603795.1 Chlamydiales bacterium | reverse complement strand
GAGGCGCAGCCGGAACCCGGGGTATTGGGGTAGTAAAATCCCCGCTGCGGGAGCAGCGCCCGCGGGCCCGTGGCGCTTTGGACAGTGTTGATGGTACATAGAGCTCAAGACATATCGATTCGCCGGCGCTGCTGCCGCAGCACGACTCCTTCCTGCAATCGTACCCCGGGTTCCGGCTGCGCCTCCAGCCGGGGCTAAATGCCGTTGCTGCTGCCGCAGCAAAAAAAGCCCGAACTGTACAAATCGCAAATTCCGTCAAAAATACTTATTGTAATTCGAATTCCCTGCCCTCGGGATAGAAACCAGTCCACAAAACGGGCAGGTCCCCTTAGTACTTTATATTAAACTGGCCATCGGCGAGATCTTTGAGTCCGTCTACCGCTTTTTGTGCGTCCGGACCCGTTGCCTTCATCTTGATTCGTGTTCCGCGCGTCGCCATGAGGGTGAGAACGCCCAGCAGCGATTTTGCATTCACTTCCATATCGCGATGGCGCAATAGGATAGTAGACCGGTACGAGGTGGCTCGTTTAACCAGTTCCGTTGCCGGACGCGTGTGAAGCCCCCGATCATTCAGCACCGTAAAGGTGCCAATTACTTCCGCCTCTCTGGGCGCTTGTTGTGCGATTACCGCCATCTCAGGTAAGAATTCCTTTTACTGAGAGGTTTTTACGATGAACCAAGAACAGTAGGCCAGCCGATCATTTTCAGCAAACCCTATTTCTTCTTTTTTGGTATCCTAGGATATAGGACATTGTCAAGAATTGATTTAACTTTTGGAGAAAATTATGACCGAAGCAACATTAACCCTGGAAGACACCTGGAAGGTTGAGTCAATTTTCAGCGATTTGGCTCAGTGGGAAAAGGCATTTGATGAGATCCCAAGGGGCTGGCCGGAGGTGACCCGCTACCAGGGGAAGCTCGGCGATGGAGCAGAAACGGTGCGAGAGGCTCTGGATGCTCTTTTTGCAGCGGACCGCAACCTCGATAAGCTCTATACATGGGCACATCTGCGTCACGACGAGGAGACGACCCATGACTCGCATACGACAGCGTACAAAAAGGCTCTCTCACTGGCTCAGGACTTCCAGCGCGATACGTCGTGGGTTCAGCCGGAACTCCTCGCTCTTCCGGATAGTCAGCTAGATGAGTACCTCGCCTCTGACGCTCTAGCGGACTATCGTATCTACCTCGATAAGCTGATGCGACTCAAACCACATACGCTTACGCCAGAAAAAGAAGAGCTCGTGGCTATGGCGGCAAAGGCGCTGTCAAGTCAATCACGGGCCTTTCGTGCTATGAATGATTCCGATATGGAATTCGGTAGTGTGCGCGATAGCAAGGGCGATGAGCATCTGCTTACTCACGGAAGCTACATGCTCTGTTTGCAGAATCCGGATGCGGAACTGCGAAAAAATGCATTCACACAATATCATGAGCGCTTTGCTGGAATGGAAAATACGTTTTGTGAGCTCCTCACGGGACAGGTCCAAGTGCACCAGTTCAATGCGCAGGCTAGGAACTACGGATCGTCTTTAGAGGCAGCTCTCGGACCTAAAAACATCGACCCATCGGTCTATCGGAGTCTCATTACCGGAATTCGCAAGGGACTCCCCACCCTGCATAAGTACTGCCAGGTGCGTAAGGAGCGCCTGGGATTGGATGAGCTTCATCTCTACGACATGTATCTTCCGCTCATGGCGGAATTCGATCGCAATGTTCCCTACGAGGAGGCCGAGAAGCTCGTTGTCGATTCAGTTGCTCCACTGGGTAACGACTACCAGGAAATTCTGCGCAAGGGACTGGCAAGGGAGCGCTGGGTGGATCGCTACGAGCGAAAGAATAAGCGGTCAGGTGCCTACAGCAGTGGCTGCTTCGACACGCAGCCGTACATCCTGATGAACTACAAGGGAATCCTTCGGCATGTCTTCACACTCGCTCACGAGGCGGGTCATAGCATGCATAGCTATCACAGTTGGAATGAGCAAAAGATACAGGACGCCTACTACCCGATATTTGTGGCGGAGGTCGCATCGACCTTCAACGAGGAGCTTCTACACCGTCTGCTGATGGAGCGGGCGACGTCCGATGAGGAACGCCGTTACCTCATTGGGTCGCGAGTCGAGGATCTACGCGCGACATTGTTTCGTCAGACGATGTTTGCAGAGTTCGAGCTCAAGATCCATGAGCTGGTAGAAAG
>JBFIDQ010000359.1:0-2210 GCA_041603795.1 Chlamydiales bacterium | reverse complement strand
GTGCCGGTGGTGCCGGTGGCATCGGGTGAACGCGAAACACGTCAACGTATGCCTAGAATTCGTAAGGTGATCGCAACGCGACTCCTGGAAGCACAGCATACTACAGCTATGCTGACGACGTTTAATGAGGTCGATATGTCCGCTGTGATGGCGCTTCGCACGCAATACAAGGACTCCTTTATTGAACGCCACGGCGTGAAACTAGGTTTCATGAGCTTCTTCGTAAAGGCATGCGTCTCCGCACTACAGGCCACACCAAAAATCAACGCGTCAATTGATGGCGAGGAGATCGTACAGCGACACTACTACGATATCGGAATTGCGGTATCGAGTGATCGAGGTCTTATCGTACCGGTGGTACGCGACTGCGATCAGCTTGGATTCGCGCAGGTGGAGGGTGAGATTTCGAGCTACGCGAAGCGGGCACGAGAGGGCAGTCTTTCCCTCGACGATCTTACCGGCGGTGGATTTACGATCACCAACGGGGGCACCTTCGGATCACTGCTTTCCACGCCCATCCTAAATCCGCCGCAAAGCGGTATCCTCGGCATGCACAAGATCCAAAAACGGCCCATGGTGGTCGATGATGAGATCGTAATACGACCGATGATGTATCTAGCACTAAGCTACGATCACCGCATTGTCGATGGCTCCGAGGCGGTCACCTTCCTCGTCCACGTAAAAGACTGCATAGAGGATCCCTCACGACTCCTGCTCAGCTTGTAGATGGCGGTGGCCCTGCTTACCCTCCCTCGGACTTGAAATGATGAGAGAATTGCCCTACTCTCCCAACGAAAGAGGAGAGAGAGTATGTATGACGTTATCGTAATTGGGTCCGGACCTGGTGGTTATGTGGCAGCCATTCGGGCGGCGCAACTTGGACTCAAAACAGCTTGTGTGGAGAAGGGTCCTCTTGGGGGAACTTGTCTCAACGTGGGCTGTATTCCCTCCAAATCACTGCTTCACTCCTCACATCTTTATATGCAGGTGAGCAATCACGCGACGGATCACGGCATTAAATCCAAAGGGGTAACGCTCGACTTCCCTCAGATGATGAACCTCAAAACGGAGACCGTAAAGGGTTTCAATCAGGGAATCTCGGGGCTCTTCAAGAAGAATAAGATCGAACACCTTCAGGGGACGGGTAAGGTTACTGGACCGAACACCGTGGAGGTCGACGGCAAAAGCTATGAGACGAAAAACATCATCCTGGCAACAGGATCAGAGCCGATTCCTCTGCCATTCCTGCCTTTCGACGAGAAACAGGTGGTCTCAAGTACGGGGGCACTGGCTCTTAAAAGCGTCCCTAAACGGATGGTGCTCATCGGTGGTGGCGTAATTGGCGTTGAGTTGGCATCGGTTTATGGTCGACTTGGATCGGAAGTGACGGTCATCGAGATGCTCGATACGGTATGTCCGGGTATGGATGCGGATGTCTCAAAGGGGCTTCTGCAGTCCTTTAAGAAACAGGGAATGAAATTCCTGCTCTCGTCGCAGGTTACAGAAGCGAAGGCGACGAAGAAAGAGGTCACTGTCCACGTAAAAACAGGCGACAAAACGCAGCAGATCAAGGCGGATGTTGTGCTTGTGGCTGTGGGGCGGCGTCCGTATTCCAATGGACTCGGACTATCTGAGGTCGGCGTACAGATGAGTGATCGTGGATTCGTTACCGTAAATGACAGCCTCCAGACGTCTGTGCCGTCGATCTACGCCATTGGTGATCTTATTGATGGACCCATGCTGGCGCACAAGGCATCAGAGGAGGGCGTTGCTGCGGCCGAGATCATAGCTGGACATCGTCCACACCTGAACTACCTCGCTATTCCGAGCGTGATCTATACCCATCCAGAAGCCGCTGGAGTCGGTCTTACGGAAAAAGAAGCAACAGATGCCGGACTTGCCATCAAAAAGGCTTCGTTTCCCTTTCGCGCCAACTCGAGAGCGCGTTGCACTGGCGATGACGAAGGATTCGTCAAGGTGATTTCGGATGCCGGTTCGGGTCGATTGGTCGGCATGCACATCGTTCACGGTAATGCCTCGGAGCTTATTAGTGAGGGAATGATGGCACTCGTAAAGAACGCCACCGTAGGTGATATTGCCACCGCGCCACATGCGCATCCAACGCTATCAGAAGCCATGAAGGAAGCGGCTTTGGGAATTCACGCGAAGATGATTCATTTGTAATGGTTGCCTCGCAGGATAGTTGCATT
>JBFIDQ010000358.1:0-2216 GCA_041603795.1 Chlamydiales bacterium | reverse complement strand
TTTTCGTATCGTAATTGGACACTAGATGCTAGCATGTATATGCAAACTAATTAAAATAAGAGGTTAAAGTGACATCTACCCTTTCAATTGGAAGCTCCATCTACAGAAATGGGACTCTTTCTTTTTTTCAGGTAAGAATATTAGATTCTATGGGCGCACTTTTAGTCTCCGCCACGGGGCGTCAAATTCATTCCGGGGGCACTCGATCGTTAACGCCAAACCTTTTGGATATACAAGCATCCTCACCGATTTGGGAAGCAAGCGATTTTACTATCAGCCAATAATTTCTGCTAAGCAAGAGCTCCAGGCGCGGGAAAGTAAATACAAACAACTAGCATCACAGCTGTCAAAGGTTAATGAGAATGGGCCTAGGCAGATCGAGAAGCCAATAGCCCTGGGTGAAGGAGATTTATCGTGTATAGAGGATGATTGCGTAAGAAAATATACTCGTCTCGCGTATCAGGCGCTCGCATCTGAAAAAAAATTAGGTCTTTTGGACCTACCAACAAACGAATTGTACGAGTATCAAGGTGACGACTATCAAGGTGGTGCCAAGGGGCGAGTACATGGGGACTTAGACTCGCTTTCTCAAGAATACTATAAGGACGAGCTCCTGCCTACAAACCACTTTGGAGTGGTCGTAAGACACCTCAAAGCCCTTAAGAAAAGTGACCTAAACGGTCTTTGGAAATACTGCTTAGAGAGCGAATTGGGAATCGCTAAGTGTCAGATTTTATGGGCCAAGGATGATCTCGCGCGGGCCGAAGACATTCATAGAAACCGAGTAGCCCTTGTATATAGGAAGGCGGAAAGTTTTAAACCAGGGGATTTTTCTTTCTTGGCTGAGCCCTTGACAATTCGCCTGCTTTCCAATGCTTTTATGGCGGTTGAGAAACTTGACGAGTGGTCATTTTTCGACGAAGAGCCCCCCAGGGGGGGGTACATGTTTTGGAGTCATCCTACGTTAAGCAAGATAGGCGGTGAGCTAGAGTCCGATGGACACTCCGGACTCACCATGGCGTTCACAATGCGGTGGATGCAAAGGGTTCGTAGCAAAGAATGGCTAACGCTGGTGGCTGAAGGTTTGGCAGATAATGCCAAGGAGTTAAGAGGCGCGAATATCGAACCCATGAAAGAGGCCGACAAAATCAGGTCTTGAAAATGGTTACGTGGCTTTTTTTATGTCGGAGCCACGTAACCTTTTAATCTGAGTGCTTAGCTCCTTAACTTCCTTCACAGATTTGGGGATTCCTGATAGCACCTCAACCACTGTTTCAGCCTCATTTAGGGAGTGTTTACCTATTAGCATCCCTGCCATTGTGATGAGTATCCGCTTCTTGGTCTCGAGGTTGGTAGTACGAAGCGCTGCATCAAGTGCCTGGTCTGGTTTGCCAGCATGAACAAAGGCGTACATGGTGAGTTCGAATGCCAAGTCTTGGGTCGATCCAGGAGCCATTAGCTTGGCTAGTTCCAGCGCTCTGTTTGGGTAACGATATTTAGCCAGTTTGTACAAAATGTGAATAAGTTGCCCATCTACTCCCTTAGGTTTTTCCTGGCCTCCAAGGAGTGCCTGTAATTTTGATAAGGCGCGTGTTAATTGGAAGAGTCTCCTATAGGCTTTTTGTTGCAGCCCTGAAATTGATTCATCTTGCTCAATATTTACCCCGATACTTAGCCATGTGGTTGAATCAAATGTATTGAATATCTCCGCTGCAAGCGCGTCATGTGACTGTTTTACCCCACATTCCGCATGTCGCGATCTAAATTATTCCTTTTTTTAGAGGTCTCAATTTTTACATAAACCGCTTATCTGTATGGTTTTATGTAGATTTCCTCAGAAGCTGCTGGTAGTGGCAGCTGTGGCCTCCCCTCTGATGGGAGGGATCGTCACTTTTGAAAATAGCACCTGAGACCTCATCGGATCCTTGTTCCTCCCAGAGAGAGCCTGGGGGCTACGTAAGTTATACCAAGACCATACTCACGTAATCAAGTCGAAGAGATCGATTTTTACGAAACCCTATAAGATGCTTAGCGTGAAATACTTAAAAATGAAAGAATCGAGCGCACGACATGCGGAATGTGGGTTTTACCTGCTCCAACGTCTTAAATTCTAGCAGCGCTCCTTTTTGAAACAGCGCTTGTAGGTGCTCAAGTTTCACAAAAAAAGTTCTTGCCGAAGTTTAGGGGCGAAGTCCCGGCAGATGTTAGCCTAGGGC
>JBFIDQ010000357.1:0-2282 GCA_041603795.1 Chlamydiales bacterium | reverse complement strand
CCTGCCGGGAAATACCTTCCCGCCAGGGAATCGTGTTCTCCGGCTTTCCATTATGTTCAAGGAGAAACTGTTATGACCAATAGACAAACTACCGCTGAAAAACCGAAGTATTTCGATCTTGATATTCACGGCATCGGTTACCTCAATCGTGTGCGTGAAGTGACGCCAGAGAATGGATTTCCATTTCTCAGTGTCACCATCGCTGCGTTACGAGGGCCTGCCGACAACGTCCAGCACACGCATTTCGAGTGCGTAGTGGTGGGTGAGGAAGCGAAGGATTTGGTACGCCAGCTGACACCGGCGGTGGAAGCTGACCTGAAAGTACTGGTGGGTTTTCACCTCAGTGATCTGCAAGTCGAAACCTTCATCTTCAAAAACGGTAATCGAGCCGGTACGACGGGCATCAGTCTGAAGTCCCGGTTACTGCGGTTCCAATGGATCAAAGTAGACGGCCAGCCCTTTCCGGCGCCGACCTCTGAGGCCCATAACGCCGTAGCCTGACGACCACATCTGACCGCATCCAACGATGCGGTCAATTTTTAATCCAACGCGAGGGAGATACTCCCTTGCAGGGCGGTCTCCTCGCATCTTTCAAGGAGAGCGCTCATGGCTTCCAAATCTTCACCTACCCAGGTGATTCCTAAAAACCGTTTTGCACCTGTTCGCATGGCGTCGCTAAACGATCCTGAAAAACAATCCCTGCTGGAGCTGGCGTTTGCGGTATTACACGATCTGCACCAGCCGGGCGTCGAGCTGCCGAGCCCCAACCATACCCGTGACTTTTTACGGATGTTGTTGGCGGAGCGCAAAGCGGAAGTCTTTGGTTGTTTGTATCTGGATAACCGACATCGAGTGATTGAAACGGTCGAGTTGTTTCAGGGAACCATTGATGGTGCTTCGGTGTATCCCCGTGTGGTGGTGCAACAGGCACTTTCCGTTAACGCTGCAGCAGTGATGTTTTTTCATAATCACCCGAGTGGTGTTGCCGAGCCCAGTAACGCGGAGGAAGCGATTACGCGGCGGCTGAAAGAGGCGCTGGCTCTCGTAGATATTCGTGTGCTGGACGATTTTGTGGTCACTGCTGGTGAGTCAATTTCGTTTGCCGAACGCGGACTGCTCTAAAACACAATTCACTCAACCCATTGGGGAGTCACTGCTTCCCAATGGGAAGGAGGGACTCCCCGAACTTTTTGCTTATGTCCTAAGGGAGAAACTTTATGAAAAACTCAGAGAAAGCATCGTTGGAAGAAATCTTCGGCCCGGTCATCTCATCTTACAGCCGAACACAGGCGATTGAAGACGGTGTATTGATCGACGTCACGAGTATGGCGCGTGAAGCCGGTTTCAAGTGGCCGGCGGCTCTAACGCATGCAGCATGGTGTGATTGTGTCGCCTGGACAGAGCGGGATAACCGCTTCCAAGTGTGCCAGGACGAGTCCGGCCGTTTATGGGACGTGTTGTTTATGGCGTTCTACGCCATTCGAACGGCTACTGCTCCTGGTGATCGGTTGCTGTTCTCGTTGTACCGCGTACCCAAAGACGGGCATTCCGTGGAAGCGGAGGAGGTGACCTTGAAATTGATGGTGGGTCCTGGCGATGCCGGTGAACCGGTCGTCACGATCATGCTGCCCACCGAAGATTAATGTCGCCGATCGAATCGGCTCCTTGCCCTGGCCACTTGGGATAAAGTGGCACTTCTAACTTGTAAGATACGGTTGCCAATGCTATCAATGTTGTAGTCTCACTTGGAATTCGCATAAAAAATTAAGTACCTGATTTAAGGAAGAATAATCATGGTTAACTGTGCCAGTGGTAGATTGAATCTAATGTTATACATGGCGGCGGTGCTAGTACTACTTCATCATGGAGTAAGTCACGCAGGTAGCTTGACCATTTGTAATGAGGGAGAAGATGAACTTTGGATAGCAGGTCTTGGCGATAAATCTATGTTCTTTGAAGACGCGTGGACTATGGGGGGGTGGTGGAATGTTAAATCAGGTGTTTGCAAGCGCATTGTGGATCAAGGCTCGTTACCTATCAGGATGTACGCGACAATCAAGCGAAAAGATAAAAATAAAAAGGTTTATATTTGGATGAGCAAGCCAAATATGCGATATGACAATTATTCAAAAGTTGAGATATTTTTCTGTGTTTCTGACAATGCGCTTGATCGAAGAAGGCTGCCTTTAAGCAGGCATGCTAGAAACTGTCCTTCAGGTTGGTATTTACAGTTGTTTAATTTTTATTTCGATATTCCAGGTAATACAAACTACACATTGACT
>JBFIDQ010000356.1:0-2315 GCA_041603795.1 Chlamydiales bacterium | reverse complement strand
CTATGGCCCTTGCGCCGGTCGTCATAACCACTATTTGGGGTGCCGCACTCAGGAGGGATGTCGTCATTGTCAGGGGCTTCCGTCCCGAGTAGGTAGGTCGTCCTATGAGGCATCAGCCAGGCGCTCTCTTCCACTGGCAGGAGCAATAGCGCCTGTTCGGCTACCCAGTCATGGGTCGAATACGGAGGGGAGTCACATTCTTCAGGCAAGTTGGTGGCAGCGTTTCCGCTCTGACCATTGCTCCAAGGATAGGCAGACATCGCACACAATAAAAATACGAGGCCGGTTACCAGAGGAATGCGTGTGTTCATGTTGGAATTCCTTTTCTTGCCATTATCTTTCGTCAACTCCGACCTTAGTACGCTAACCAAGGATCAATATTCGGGTCTTTATCGAGAAGCTCTTCACGCAGTACTTTGAGGGATTTCGGCGCAGCAATACCGATTTTCAACTGCTTGCCCTTTACCCCCTCGAACAGGATTCTTATCGTACCCTGTGGGGTCTCTATTATTACTGTTTCACCAATGCGACGTGTCAACCTGAGCATCCTTGCCTCCATACTTATCTGTGTACTATGTCAGTTGCCGTCCTATAATCGCCAAATAGCATGAGGATCGTCAAGCCATTTTGCGTCAGCCGTAGTACCTATTCCAATGGTCGCTCACACCCTCGCCCGTTGCCGTCCAGATCAAGCCTATGGGGATCGCGCCCTTGCACCATGACTCCTCGAAACGGGATTCGAGGGCAGTCAACGTCGCGTCCTCGAGGCATTTTGGGAAGGCATACAAACCACTGCGTGTAAGAATCATCGCACTGGAGCCCCTGGTATAACCGGTGTTGTCGGGACACTCGCTGTTTCGCTGAACTCTTCTTTTCAAGTCGATGTGGCGGTAACTCCAGCATTTTGAGCGGCTTTGCCGAACATCCCGGATCCTTATCGTCGACGAGGTCGTCAAAGTCGTTGTCCGCCCCATCGTGACACGAAGTGCCAGAATCCTTTGACTCTGGATCAGGCCGCGAGTCCAATGCCTGCCACTGTTCCGGTATATCCAGCCAAATTTGTTCGTAGAACTGTGAAAACTGGTTCGCGAGTCGTTTCGACTTCAGAAGTAACGTGTTTTCGTCATTGATATATTCCCCCGCACTCGTCCAGTTCATCGAACCTATGACAAGATATTCATTGTCAATGACGGCAGACTTCATGTGCATCTTTCCGCCCCAGTTTTCAATCTTCGTTGGAATACCCACCTCGCGAAGTAGCTCGTGTTTCGAGTAGCCGTTCTGAGCAGAAGTAGCATCCACTATGACCCGTACACGCACCCCCCGTTTGTGCGCATCAATAAGATCCGCCGTAATCCACTTACTCGTGAGGTAGAAAACCGCAACGTCCACAGAGGTTTTAGCGCGAGCGATTAGACCCCTGACTCCGTAGGTCATAGCTTGGTCTTGGGGAGAGAACCACAGGGTGAGAGCCGTATCGCCGATAGTCATTTCTTCGACACCGTAAGGGCGCTGCGGCTTTTTTGCGCCGGGCGAGTGCCGCTTGGCCATGAGCTCGAATTCGTTACTGTATTGCCTGGCAAGGGCGCGGGAGGTGGCAACGAGGACGACGTTTGCGTTATACCCCCCTGTACCCGAGTCGGATACGTTGGTCGATCCGGTCCAGACATGAAGCCCATCTACGACAAAGAATTTGTTATGCATGAGACGGTTTGGCCCTCCTTCTTCAGGATCACTCAAATCTTCCCGGCTCGCATGCTCCGCCGTTAACCAGTGACTTCCAAGATCGTAAGCGAGGCATTGTAACGGCCCGCTGAAACCGGGCGGTCGAGTGCATGTTGGGGAATAATTGTCTTTGAAGTCAGATGGGCCTTCACGTGCGCGGTCTGAGCCTACCGCACCTAACCGAGTTACCCATTCCTCAGTAGATGAGTAATAATTTTTGCCGTCGGGGTCTCGATCCACAATCCCACGAATCGTGACGCCCCGTGCCTTGGCAGCCAGTAGCGCTTCTAGAATCGCCGTTTGGTCCCTGGCCCCGTAGATTGCAAAGTCAATAGAACTTCGTGCCGACTCGATTAGCCGCAGGAGACTCGTACAAACATCCGCTTCACAGCGATCAGCGGGTGATGTGTAACTCCTTGGATCGCTGAAGATGAGTTCGACCGAATTTGACTGCTGGGTATCAGATCTTACAAGCAACGGCACCACAACAAGGCTAACGATAACTAGCCTGGTTGTTAAGTGCATCAGCAATTGAGCCGAGCGCGATAACGTCATCGAGTTTAGCCCTATTATTCTTTAGCGCCTCATAG
>JBFIDQ010000355.1:0-2349 GCA_041603795.1 Chlamydiales bacterium | reverse complement strand
CGCCATGGCGGCCTCGAAAGAAAGGCGGGTTCGTGTGGAAGGCTCGAAAAAACAGCTTCCCATCACTTTGCCACGCAACAGATTCGGCTCTGGTGACAGTAGAAGTTTGTCCGTTTGCTCCATGATGAAAAGTAGATCATCGCGACTCAAGTCGTTGATCGAGATGATGTTTCGCCCTGCGAAGGTAGTGGTGGTCAACGTAGCCTCGTTGTTACGTTCCAAGCGGACCCATTAAAAAGGCTTGGGTTGTTTCTGACAAGACATTCTCAATTTGCAAGCGACTAGTTCACCAACCACTTTAGCCTAACGGGGTTCTGTTGCTACCGCTTAAGTGGGAGGGGTTCTTGCCGACACCTGAGGGGAATAAGCCGTGATGTGCCGTGAATTTTTTTATTCGAAGCAAATTGGTCCTATTGACAACCCTTATAGCCTTTCTTTTTGGAGGGGGCTTGTCGCTGTACACAGTCGTATGGCTTAAGGGTGATAAGATCGAGCAGCATCAACGCGATGCTCGCGATGCAAGCTTTCTTGTGAGTCGGTTGCTGGCAAACAATTTGAATGAGGTGAAATCTGGCTGCATCGCCACTCCTCGAACGAATAAGTTTTCCGCCTCTTACGGATGCGTTTTGTCAATCAAAGACGTGGATACCCTCTCTCAAGATGGGTTCGGACACGGAAAGCTAAGCCCAACTGATACCTGGGTGACAAAATCCAACGAAGAGGTCTTGGAGGTCATGGGCCCCATGGAAACCAGCCAGGGAAAGCGCTTGGGCTATATCAAGCTGGCGTACCCAATGGCGCCTCTACATCTTGCGATTGAAGCACTGGTGTTTCGCAATTTGGTGATCATGGGAATCTGTTTTTTTCTTGCGGTTTTGTCGGCAATTTACGTCGCAACCGTTTTGACACGACCTCTTAAAGCGGTGGTGGATGCCTCTAGGAAAATTGAGTCTGGGAATCTGACCGCCAAAATGCCAGTGTATGATCAAGGGGAGGTAGGTGAGTTAAGCCATTCACTGCATGGCATGACTAACCGACTCGTCGAAACAATCCGCTCTCGCGACTACTTCGATAATGTGATTGAGTCAATGGTAGATACACTGGTAGTCGCGGACTCCAGTGGAAAGATCACTACGGTGAACGAGGCGACGTTGGCGCTCTTGGGCTACTCAAAGAATCAGCTGGTAGGCCAGTCACTATCCCTCCTCTTTTTTAACGAGGAGCCTGTCTTTAGCGAACCGGGGCTTCCCTTTTTTAAGGGCAAGCGGACGATTAGCGATGTGGAGCGAGAGTATCGCCACAAAGATGGAACCTCTATTCCAGTGCTCCTCTCGTGCTCGGCATTCTATGAGGATGATGGGGCGATTAGGGGAGTTGTTTGTCTCGCTTTGGATCAGAGAGAGCGGCGCCGGGCGCAGCTTGAGCTGATGGAGGCATACAAGGAAAGGGTGGCGGCCGAATTCGCTAACAAAACAAAAAGCGATTTCGTGGCTCGGGTCACTCATGAGCTGCGGACACCATTGAATGCGATCCTCGGGTACAGCGAAATGGTGGCAGAAGAGGCCAGAGATATGAATCTGACAGAGATTGGCAGCGACGTAGGAAAAATTCACCGCGCTGGCGCTCATCTGCTGGGATTGATTAACGACATCCTCGATCTCTCCAAGCTGGAAGCCGGCAAGGTGGAGCTTCATGCTGAATGTTTCAGCGTTTCCGAACTCATCACGGATACGATCGAGACCGTGGAGCCTCTCATTCTTGAGCAAAAAAATGAGCTTGAGGTGATTTGCCCGGGCGAAATTGGAGAGGTGTGCTCGGACTATCAACGAATCAAACAAAGCTTGATTAATCTCCTAAGCAACTCCTGCAAATTCTGTGCGAAGGGAGTGATTCGTGTGACAGTAGACTCCATCGAAGATGATTGCATCGAGATCTCGGTCCGCGACACGGGCATTGGAATGAGCGAGGAGCAGATGGAGCGTATCTGGGGGGAGTTCGAGCAAGCGGATCGCTTCACAGAGAGAAAGTATGGAGGGACCGGACTCGGTCTTTCAATATCTCGCCACTTTGTTCGCGCACTCGGCGGACAAATCACGGTGCAAAGCGAAGAGGGCAAGTGGACCCAATTCACGATCACCCTTCCACGTTACCAGGAGCTGAAGGTGTAGCCCTTTTGCCTGAGTCGAACAGCAAAGGTGCCTTTCTCGTTACGTACATGCGCACGCACGCCCCTCTTGTCAGGCGGGTAAGACCTTTTGTACGCGAAGATCGCGAAGAAGCGAAGAAACCGCGAAGGCGTTTTTAATGGCAGCACTAACAATCAGAGGGTTACGACCAAATAAACGCAGG
>JBFIDQ010000354.1:0-2360 GCA_041603795.1 Chlamydiales bacterium | reverse complement strand
TTCCTATACAAGTCCCTTTCCGATCGTCCAACCACGGGAGCTTTGGCGCTGCTCCAATCCTAATTTAAGAGCTTGACGGGGCACTAGCCACTCAACGTGTTGCTTATCTCGCGAAAAAAGTACGGAATTTCCTTTGAAGAGCGCTGGTTCACTCCGGCGCCCACCCGACATCTATTTCCACGTAAGTGCTTCCTGCAATCAGGTGACTCCCACAAGGTGTTTGGCTACTCTCGTCAACCCTTTTCCACGTTCCTCATTGATCTTGCACAAGAAGACCAAGCGCTTCTTGCCCTGATGCCCTCAAAGGCCAGGGGTGAGGTCCGACAAGCCTTAAAACGCGGTATGGAATCGGCTCCAGCCAACCCGGAAGACTTTCTCACCTTCCATAGCTCCTTCGCCAAGGAAAACGGTCTTGCGTCCGCCTCTGAGGCACGCTTGGCCGCCTTCCGCGTAAGCAGAGACGGTGCCGACCTTGCCATGCACGGATGGCTCCTTGATCTTGAATCAGGGATCGTATGCTTGCTCTACTCCTCAATTGCCGTTGCGGGTCAGGTCCCTGCCGATCTCGGACGAGCCAATCGACTGCTCCATCACAAAGAGTGCATTGCCTTCCGTGACCAAGGTTTTTCAAGCGCTACCACAGAAAAAGTGATAAGGTTTGGAAAGAGCCGCATGCCATCGTACGGGATGCGCATTGCTTTACGATTTCTCAAATGTACACCAATCCGAAGGTGCAGGTGGAGGGGTTTGCCTGTGATAGAATTCTTGATTCCAACGGACAATGCATCTCACCCAATGCCCCTACCCTATCTCGACACCCGTGGCTCTATTTTGTGTGTAGGCGTTCTGCTGGTCTTTCGCCAGCGCCTTGAGGTTTACCCGACCGGTGAGCAAATTCAGAGCCAAGAAGCTTTTTCTTACCAAAGATGGGATGCGGTAGCGCCAGTAGGCTGCTTTCTGCACAACGGGATGGTGATCGCCCAACCCATACCGTGCCTTAATCATCGCCACCTCGCTTTCACGCACGTGCTGGCTCGTCGTGCTTTTGCTCTCGCTATGGACACGAAAACTGGAGAGGAACTCTGGCAAGTGCCCAAAAGGGCGGCGTCTGGCAAGTCGAATAAATAGATCGAAATCCATTGCAAACTGCAGATCAGGATCGACCCCGCCAACACTCTCAAAGGCCTCCCGCTTCCAAAACGTTGAGTAGGCCGCTACACCATCCTGCTCGTAAAATAGGAAGCGCTCAAACGTCGCGGGCACTCCCATCGTGTAGCGCTGCAATCCTATTGAGCAAGGAGTGCCCTTGGAATCGACAAAGTAGCACCCGCCCGTCACTACCTCTTCGTCAGGGTGAGCATGAAAATACTCAGATACCCTGTGTAGCGCCCCAGGAAGAAAGCAGTCGTCTGAAGCAACCCAGCAGATGATATCCCCCGTGCAGCGCTCTGCCCCTTTCTGGATCGCGTGAGCGAGACCTCTATCTGGTTCGGAGCACCAGTAAGATAAATGATGGGAGTAGCGTTCCAAAATCTCTTTTGATCCATCACCACTACCACCATCGATCACAATGTACTCCAGATTCGGATAATTCTGTCCGAGAACCGAACAAATCGTCTCCTCCAGATAGGAAGCCTGATTGAAGCTAGGTGTGATGACAGAGATGCGCGGGAACGATTCCATAAGCCCTTTTCTTTAACTTAGACCTACTTATCACCTTGAGACTAAAAAATGAACATAGTAGATCAAGATTAGAAATACAAAATATTTATTCCGAATTGATGATATTGCGCCGACCACGGCTTGGGAAACCTATTTTCGAGCTCGTTTCCCTATTTGACCGTTATGACGTAAAACCTCTCTTGGGAGTGATTTCCGACAACCAAGACCCAGAACTTCTCCAGTACCCAGCGGCACCTGTGGATTTTTGGGAACACATGAGGCAGCAGCAAGCCAAAGGATGGGAGCTCTGTCTCCACGGCTACCAACATCGCTTCGTAACGAATCATGCTGGAATTCTTGGAATCAATCCACGCAGTAAATTCGCCGGACTCACTCTAGCGGAGCAGAGCGACAAACTAGGGAAAGGGCTGTCCTTGCTTAGTGACCAAGGAATACACCCCACTACGTTCATCGCCCCCGCCCACAGCTTCGATAAAAACACTCTCCTGGACATGAAAGAAATGGGTCTCACCACCCTATCCGACGGCTACGCACTCTATCCAAGCATTAAAAACGGCCTGCACCATCTTCCACAGCAATTTGCACATCCTAGGTCCATGCCATTTGGCGTGTACACCTTTTGCCTACATCCCAATCTGGCGTCTTTCATAATTTCGGCATCAGCGGTGCTCACCTAG
>JBFIDQ010000353.1:0-2419 GCA_041603795.1 Chlamydiales bacterium | reverse complement strand
CTCACAAGATCAGGTGAAGGAAGTTGAGAATTTGCTTAACAATAGACCCCGAAAGGTGCTAAAATTTCTGACACCTATAGAGGCTTTCGAAGCGTTAAGCCAACGGTCCGAAATTGTCGCACCTCATACTTGAATCGGCGCTCCTATTCTGGCACGCGATCGGGCCTTTACCTTTTCTGATATCCTTGATCCTTTTTTATTTGCCGTCTTCAACATTTTTTCATCACGTTTAATCTCTTTCTTTAGGAGTGCGATTTCCTTTGCGGAGTTCGAAGCTGCAGTCTTAAAATGTTTTGCTCGCCCCCTCAAATAAGATATGTGTTTCCCAGTCGTCTTGCCGCCTGATTCGACACCACCCAAATACGTAGCCAAAGCGATCCTCTTATCTTTAAGATTGCTTGTGGTTTTAATCGCCTTATCATTAAGTCGAAAAATATTTTTGATACCTGAGATCTTTGACATCTGGGCCACAGTCTTCCCGGTCATTCCCTTGGAAAAATCAGCTTTTTCAGAATCAATCTCTGCTCGTGCACTCACCAACTTCTGAATATTTATTGCCACTGGGGCTGGATTCATTCTTACCGTAACCATAACCATCACTCCTTATGAATATTTTCTTAGTCCTATATATTATTTTACGAATTAATTATTTACATGTCAAATATCAATAGTTTTTAATGCAGAAAATCTCGAGAGAATAGTCCAAAAAACACCCCCTTCCCCCAATTTAAGGCACGCTCATCGGCAAAAAAAATCAACAACCGACCTCTTACTGTCCAAAAAAACCTCACATTTGCGGCAGAAAACCACAGATATCGAAAAGTTCGACACCCATAATCACCCATTTCATCTCTTTTCCCTGGGAATAGGCATTGGCATGGCAATCGCTATAAAGCTATTGTTCCAGTACCAGTAACCGAACGACGACGACAGAACCGACACCGCCTGTGACCTGCGACTAAATGAACTGACCTATGACGGCAGAATTGACCTACGACTGAGATCGATTGTTATTGGAATGCACACATCTCGCCACTAGATCCGCCAGCGCCTGCTGGTGGATCCTTTTTTTTAGAAGCCTTCTTTTCCGAGAAGGGGGACGAATCGAACAGATCCGAGGAATTCGCGATGGAAGGCGTCGCCTTGCTTGGTGACGCGCAGCAATTCTTGCCAGTCGCGTTCGCCTACTGGCACGATGAGGCGTCCATTGTCCGCCAACTGCCGCAACAGCGCCTCTGGCGGCTCCGGCGCGGCACAGGTCACAATAATGGCGTCATACGGCGCTTTTTCTGGGTAGCCGAGGGAGCCATCGCCGATAACCACATGCACCTGATCGAATCCGAGGCGCTGGAGGCGTTTTGCCGCGCTCTCTCCCAGACTAGGATGCCGTTCAACGGTGACCACCTCCGCCGCGCACTCACCAGCAATTGCTGCCGCGTAACCAGAGCCCGTTCCGATCTCCAGGACGCGATCCGTTGCCCCAAGCTGTGCCGCTTCGACCATCAGAGCGACGATATACGGCTGTGAGATGGTCTGCCCCTCCTCAATGGAGAGCGGGTGATCATCATATGCCTCTGCTCGATCTGATTCTCTTACGAACTCATGACGCGGCACCGTCCGCATCGCCGCCAGGACCCTCGGATCAGAGATCTTCCGGCTCACCAGCTGCTCGTCCACCATCCGGTGTCGCAGCGCCTCGTAATGATCCGCCATGATTACCCCCCCTTGACCTCATCCTTCGCCTCATCGCCGCTAGGCTGTGTGTCCGTGATCGCACTTTTGAGGAATTCGATTTTCGCCCCATCGATCATGCGCAAAACAACCGTGTGTTCGTTTACACGAGACACCGTGCCGATGATTCCCATCGCCGTTACCCGGTCGCCTTTTTTCAGAGCCCCCCGCGCCTCGTCCATTTCATCACGCCGCTTTTGTTCTGGGCGCCAAAGAATAAAATAGAAGAATGCCAAGGCGATTCCCACCATGAGCAACGTTTGCATGAGACCCTGGTCCTGCGTAGGTGGAGCAGGAGGTCCCTCCTCCGCAAAGAGAATCGTGCTCGAAAAAATAAAAAGAGAGGTCAACAAAGCGTGCATATTTGGGTTCCTTGGTACTGAAATTTTACAGCTACCATGGTAGCTGCCATCGCCTTAAATCTAAAGGGATAGCAAGCCATAGCGAGTTTGCCAGTCAAAACTTGATAACAAGGACGCCTTGCTTTTGGGCTGATGATCTATGGCTGCGGAAGCAGCCGCGGCACCTAGCCCCAGGTGAAGGCGCAGCCGGAACCTGGGGTATCGAGGTAGTAGAACCCGCGCTGCGGGAGCAGCGCCGGCGGGCCCGTAGTAGTTTGGGCAGTGTTGATTTTACATAGACCCCAAGGTATATCGATTCGCCGGCACTGCTCCCGCAGCGCGTATCT
>JBFIDQ010000352.1:0-2481 GCA_041603795.1 Chlamydiales bacterium | reverse complement strand
CTAAATGCCGTTGCTGCTGCCGCAGCAAAAAACCCGCACTGCACAAACCGCATACTTCCGCCACAAAAACTTATGCGTAAAAGGGTGCTTTTCAAGGGTACGCTTGTTTTTTGACCAAACCCACGGCTGCGCGCACTCGCATCCACGAGGAGCCTTCCCTTTAGCGCAGTAAGCGTCTCATTCGAAACTTCGCCGTCTATCCAGATCATTCAATAGGTCAGGTTCTCTAGACACTGTTTGCCAAGGGTGGGTAGCATGCGCTCTTTAAAGGGCACCCTTCATTTTTGCTAACTCACGATGAGATAAACAGCTTGCCACCAGGTTACAGGTCGAAAGAGCAAACGGAAGAATCGCTTCCGTAGGGTCATTATCCTGTCTGCTAAGGAGTCCGGCTCCAAGCGCTGTAAAACCCACCGCTAGGAATCCAGTACTATACTTTGCGAATTTGAATACTCCGATTAGGAATCTTTCGTTGCAGCATATTTTCCCAATGCGACATTGCGGCATCTCGTTAGGTTTTAGGTGCTTCACTTCTCGAATGAGCCCATGTTGAACGACTAGGGAGGCTGGCTTAAGTCCGTGTTCTACATGTTGTGGAGCCACAGCATTTTTATAGTCGGTGGCACCCGAATCATTTCTTATGCTGGTCATTTGGAATCTCGCATTTTTTTTGTGGTTCATTTGTGGCTGCCAGCAGCAAATTAGCTAGCCACAAGTATGATAACATAAGAGACATAGCAGTTGCAGCTTCAGCGATTGCCCGCGCGGCATTTAGTCGCTGGTGTCCCTTCGTCCCTTTTTAGTGGTTGTTGCGGACCATATTCTCGAGTGCGATCTTGGGACAGATGTGGTTGTCGATGTAGGAGATCATGTTTTGCGCGACTCCTGCCAAGAGGGCTTGCACCTCTTGATCTCGTAGGGTCTCGTGGCAACGTGCTACGGATGCACTACCGGGCAGTACGATAGATCCGACATGGGTGCAAATGCTTTGCAACTGCTCGAGTGCTTTTATGGCGCCTATGGCTCCGGCGGCTACGCCGACCATCCCTACGGGCTTTCCTGCCAATTTGCTGGGGTAATCAAGATTGTCGATGATCAGCTTACATACGCTCGATATGCCGCCGTGATACTCGGGGGTGGATAGAATCACTCCGGTCGCCGCGGCGACCTTCTCCTGTAGCATCTCTGCATCGCGGCCTTCAACCTCTTGCCCGGGGAGTCCCAATACTAGATCGATGGGATCTATCCACTCATAGGTGACCTCAGGGTGCTTTTCGAGCTCGTCGCATACGAAGCGGCATGCTTGCGCGGTGTAGTTGTTCGGACGTACACTCCCGCCAATCACGACAATGTGTCGGGTCATAGAGAGGCTCCTACTGCCTTAAACCAGCTATATACTCTCGGATGACGGCTGACATAGCGGAAGGCGGGTAGGGTTTGGATCGCTTTCAGGTAGCCGTAAACGGTGAGATCTGCTGCATTTGGGCGCTCGCCACCCAGAAATTCATCTTCTCCAAGGGCTCGACCCCATTGTGCGATCTGTGTTTCGAAATGGAGAACGGGGTTTTTAATGCCGCGCTTCTTTGCGCCCTTTTTGGCGATGATGGTCATGGCAAGCGCGCCGGAGTAGCGAATCAAGCGCTTCTGTAACCATGAAAATTGTCCGACTTTGGTGATGTATCCAAAGGCGGCTAGGGCTTTTCCAAAGGTTGCATAAATAACGGGAGGCAAAGCAGGTACTAGAGTGTCATTGGCCCAGTCGAACCACTGCTTTTCCTCGGGCGTACCATCAAAGACGGGACGCTCGGGAAACTCCTTGTCGAGAAACTCTAAAATTTCGGTTGAACCGTTGATCTGGTGCTCATCGGTAACGAGAATGGGAACTTTACGGTACTCAGGGGAAAAGCTGAGCTCTTTTTTGTTGAGGGGGTTCACCTCAACCAATTCATAATCAAGCCCCTTATAGTCTAAGGCGGCTTTTACCTTCCAACAGAAGGGGCATGCTTCGAATTGATAGAGAGTAAGCATCTTGGTGGCCGTGGTCATCTGGTTATCTCCTCTTTATGGAACGTAAGAATAGGCAAAGGAGCACTTCTGGACAAGCGAAACCATACAAGGTAATATTTGGTTTATGACGATGAAGAGAATAGTATGGGTCAATACCCACGGAAAAGAGGTGGGTGGAGCGGAGCGCTATGTGGGAGCGACAGCTCGGGCACTCTCGGATAGGGGGTTTCATAATACGCTGTTGTATCATCCGGACTATCCGACAGATGCTGAATTTTTGGCCCAATTTGATCACGCTTTTCCTCTGGTAGACCCGGCGCGACAAGTAGAAGGTGACTTGTTGTTTGTGCATCAGTGGAGTGATCCGGATATGCTCTATCGACTCACTCGCCTGGGAATTCCTAGTGTGCGCTTTGTGCACGATCACCAACTCTCTTGCTTGCGTCGCCACAAGATTACAGGTCCAAGGAAACG
>JBFIDQ010000351.1:0-2487 GCA_041603795.1 Chlamydiales bacterium | reverse complement strand
GCCAGCTTGTGGATACGACCGACCGGTAGAACCGCTCCGGCTAGGGCAATTCCGTAAAAGCCCCACTGCGCTAGCAAGATCCCTTGATAGAACGGTCCGTGGGAACACAGAAACGGATTTAGGATATAGAGAACCAGTAGCGGAAATACAACCAAGCGGCGTAGCACCTTATGTGAAACGAGTTGTAGCGAGTAGAAGCCATATCTAAATGGATTAAGAAGCTCCTTTCTTGCGATCAGTGCTGTCAGTCCACGTGTGATGATGCGCACCTTGCGACGGAATTCCGCCTCACTGGAAGGTGCCACAGGTTCATAGGATTTGGCCTCGCAAACGAAAATAAGGCGCTGGTGTTGGCGAATGACGTTGGTGGACGTATAAAAATCATCCGTCACCCCCTCTATTATTGGCTCAAAGAGGGAGCGCCGCATGGCATAGATCGCGCCAGTCGCGCTCGTTGCACTCCCCGCATCGCTCTGCCACCGCTTGACGAGTCGATCGAAGTTCCAATAGGTGGATTCACCCGGGTTCTCTGTGATCCCAACCCCCTCCTGAAGATAGCACTGATCACCTGCCACGCCACCTACCGTGGGATCCGAGAAAGGGGCAACCAGATGCCGAATGGCATCGCGAGCATACAAGCTATTCGCATCGGAAAACACCAGAATATCGCCCGTCGCCTCGGCGACAGCTTGATTCATCGCCGCGGCCTTCCCCTGCCTTGGCAGATCCAGCAGCTGAATGCCTTGCCCGACATACGGCGCAATGCGCTCTGGTGTACCGTCGTCAGAACCATCTGAGGCAATGATGATCTGCAGCCGATCCCGTGGGTAATCCAACTGAAGAATATTCTCAATTTTCTCCTCGATCACGTCAACTTCATTGTAGGCCGCGACCACAAGGGTAACGCTTGGCATCTCTTCCCCCGTTTCATGGGGAAGAGGATACAACTTGGATCTGACAAAAAGCAGTAGCGGATAAAGAAGGTAGGTATAGAAAATCAAAAGGAGAGCGAGCCAGAAGATCACCAAGATAACGTTCATTGTGCGCTCCCCTCGATCTGCTGCGCAAGGCGCCTCGTATTCTTATGTAAATCGAAGTCGTGTATCACCGTTTCCCTTGCCGCCCTACCCATTTTCTGACGCAATGCGGGATCGTTCCAGAGCCTCTCAAGGTGATCGGCGATTGCTTTCGCATCACCCGGTTCCGTAAGAAAACCTGACTCACCGTGCCTCACAAGTTCCGGTATGCCAGATAACTGACTCGACACGACAGGTAGACCACACGCCATTGCCTCCATCAGAACCACCGGAATTCCTTCCCGCCGACCATCGCTGCTAGGGACACTTGGCGCCACGGAGACGTCGACCTGACCGAGTAGGGTTCGAATAGCAGCGTGTTCCAAGCTACCATGAAACGTCACATTTCCCCCCATCCCCGCACTGCTCACAGCCTCTTCAAGATCCTTTCGATCGACCCCATCGCCAACAAAATTGCAGTGAAAACGCACCCCTCGATCCGCCAAAGCTTGGCAAGCATCAATCAGGTGTCGCTGTCCCTTCACCTCGTGGAGGCTCCCCGTACAGATCAATCGCAGGCACTGATTATCTTCTTTCGCTTTTGGTTGAAAAAGCGCGGTGTCGACTCCACAGTGAATCACCTTTAGTTTTTCGTCACCTTGCCCCTGACTTGCATCCAGTATGAATCGGCGATTGAATTCTGAGATGGTCACCGTAAAGTTGGACGCCATCACCTTCTCGGCCAGCATCGTCTGGTCGCGATGGATATCAGAACCATGTGCAGTAAACGTGTACGGGATGCCCACGAGGTGGCGAATGATATACGCAGCCGCTGCTGGATGATTGGCAAAGTGAGCATGAACATGGGTGATCCCACTCGCCTTCATCACTTGAGCCATATGGACCGTCTTGGGAAAAATCGCGAGGGCGCCAAAGAAAAAGCGAGGACTTCGCCATGTTCCCTTCAGTACTTTTAGCAGGGTACCCAAGTAACGAAGAGGATGGCTCGCTAAAAACTTGAGGTTGCTACGAATAATATCCATCGAGAGAAACGGAAAAAAGTGCGCTTTCTCTACAAACCGCTTTGCTAGGGGGTGCATGACCGTTGTTCGTTCACGAATAAGGGGATAGACCTCAAGGGCCACTCCCAGCTTCTCCATGGCGACCATCTCGTAGAGAATAAAGGTCTCGGTGAGCTTGGGAAATCTGGACATGATGTAGGCAATCTTCATGGATTTCACCATGAGGAGTCAGGTATTTTTCGTCGACTCCCCTAGTGAGGGGCAGAATAAAGGCGGCTAGAATCGTCATCGCAAAAAAAATGAATGTAAAACATTAATAATTAGAGGCTAAAACAATTTTAACGCAGAGACGGGGAGGTCGCGGAGTCGCGCAGAGGGAGCTTCACCGCCATCCACAATCTACCGACAGACTCTCCATATGTAGGAAACTTTGAATAGCTGTGAAGCTC
>JBFIDQ010000350.1:0-2521 GCA_041603795.1 Chlamydiales bacterium | reverse complement strand
TGCTTTCAGATGATCACTTGAAGGGAGTGGAACTATCAAAGCTCTCTAAGCAAACAATCGGGAATATGTTCCCCTGGTCTGACGACAATACTGCTGATAGAGTAAGGTTTGCTAATTTTGAGGTGGCTGAAGTTCAGGCAGCACTAAACGATAGGTTGCTAGCCAGCACCTACCAGCTTAAACTGCTTTCAGATGATCACCTGAAGGGAGTGGAACTATCAAAGCTCTCTAAGCAAACAATCGGGAATATGTTCCCCTGGTCTGACGACAATACTGCTGACAGAGTAAGGTTTGCAAACTTTGAAGTATCTGAAGTTCAGGCGGCATTAGACAGTGATAAGCTTAGTGAATATCAGGTTAAACTAATATCGACAGAACAAATGATAGGGTTCAACTTTTCAACAGTTTCCCAAAAAGTAGTTAATATGTTTTTCCCTCCTTTCTCAGTTGACCACTTAAGAGAGAAGCATTCTGCGTGGAGCATCTCATTTAGGAGCGTGAATGGGAGAGTGTTAGAGAATAGGTCGGGATATCAATGTCATTACTCTGAACAAGAACTTGTTGAAATGTCAAGGAAGCAGAAGGAAGAGAACGAAAACCTCTTAGGAAAATTGTCAGTAGGGCAGCGACAAGACTTAGAGCCTCGTCTTTATCAAGAAGATGGATCCCGTTCAAATCAAAGTGATTCACATCCGCACTTCGATTCTTTCTTTAATAGTTTTTTTCAGCAAGAATTCGGAAGCGGCTTTTTTGGTAATGCCGACCCCTTCAGTCAGTTTTTCGGGGAGGGCCTTGGCGCTAGAGCAAAACCTGCTCGAGACGAAAGCTATGCAATATTAGGTCTGCCCTCAACTGCTTCGGAAGGAGAAGTAAAAAAAGCTTATAAAAAGCTGGCGTTGAAATATCACCCCGATAAGAATCCTCAAAAATCCACAGAAAGTGACACCGAGTACGAGGAAAGATTAGAGGAGTGTAAAAGAAAATTTCAAGAAGCATCTGTCGCATATGCAAGCTTGATGGATAACTGAAACTCAACCGCCCGTCACTTCAGCGACGAGCGGTTGAGTTTATGACTGGATCTGCTTGAAGGCTTTGTCGTACGACTCTTTTTTAAGCTTTTCAGTTACTCGCGTATAAAGCGTTGTCGTAGAGAAGGATTTGTGCCCGAGTAGAGTCTTGATTGTATTAATGTCCATGCCATTTTCCAGCCAATGGGTCGCGATAGTATGCCGAATAGTGTGTGGGGTCACCTTTCCCTTGAGATTAACCGCATCGAGGTACATGTTGAAACGTCTATTGACAGAACGTGTCGTGAGCCGTTGTCCGTCTCTGTTTTGGAACACAGGCTTGGTATCATCGCACTTCTTCCGCTCAGCATGGGCAAAATAGTCTTGCAGCCATTTCGCTGCCGTTTCCGTGAGCGGCACCATGCGGTCGCGGTTGCCCTTTCCTTTAATAAGAAGGACTAAGAGCTCAAAATCCACATTATCTTCGCTGAGATTGACGAGCTCACTAATCCGGAGCGCTGAGCTGTAGAGGAGCTCCATCATGCAGCGATCCCGCATTCCATAATAGGTGCTGGTATCGGGCTGATCAAGTAGCTCTTTCACTTGCTCATAGGTGAGATAGGTGGTGATTGACTCTTTCAACTTGGGCTTTTGGATATGCCTCATTGGATTTTTTGCGATTACTTCCCGTGTCACAACGAATTTAAAGAAGGTCCTGAGTGAGGAAATATGCCGTGAGATCGTACGAGCACTGGCTTTTTCCGCATGGAGGTGTCGCAGGAATGATCTGACAATCGGACGAGCGATCATGGTCAAGTCAATCTGATCTGTTTCAATGCCGCGATCTTCAACAGCTAATTTTGGATGGATTCGCGGACCTCTAGAGGACTCTGGAATTTCGAACGTCACCTCTTCAAGAAAGGTCTTCAGACGGTTGAGGTCTGTTGTGTAGCAACGAACCGTATGCTCGGACTTGTGTTGGATGACCTTGAGCTGCTCTAGGAATTGGTAGGCATACTCGACGAACGACGCCTTCTTTAGCTTCTCGGGTGACATCTATAGAACTCCTTTTTGATATTGGGCATTCCGACGTGAACGTATTTGCTAGTGGTTTGGATTTCGTCGTGCCCTAGCATGGCTTGTATGATGCGGATATCCATTCCATTTTCAACGAGATGAGTGGCAAAGCTATGTCGTAATGTGTGAGGAGATACAGCTTTTTTGATGTTCGCTTGGGTTGTGTAGTCTCGGATGGCGCGCCAAATAGAGACTCGACTTACCTTCTTTCCTTTGTTGCTGACAAAGAGGGAAGGGGAGTCATCGGGATATTTGGACCTGTACTCCTTCTGGTACCTGAGAATCAGCTCAAGGGTTTTAGGTGTGCCCGGCATGGCAACGAACTAGAGGGTGAAAGTCCCTTACTGGCCCGAAGGGGGGAACAGTTAGCTGAAGGCAAGGGTGTCCATCGCGAGGTGGAATCTGAAGGAAGCTGGAGGCAAAACGCTGCCCTGATG
>JBFIDQ010000349.1:0-2522 GCA_041603795.1 Chlamydiales bacterium | reverse complement strand
TTATGTCATGGGCTGGAAGAGGCTATCACTCGCAGATACGGAGATAGCATATTTTATGATGCACCAGAAAAATGGGAACAGAAGTGTCAGGAAAATTGTTTTGAGAGAGGGCGCGTTATCCTAAGAATGTCACACCCCAGCGTGCGAGTCAATGCGAGCACCTTTCAAAAGCCTTTCACAAACCAGAGATTCGCCTGCAAGTCCTACGTCACGTCTTCAACATGAAGCGAGGCGTGACACCAAGTCAATTGGAAGCCATGCTAAAAATTGATCGACGCGCTCCCCCGGCAGCGCACTCGGCCACCTACGTCGTTCTCCAAGAGTCCCAATGGGAGCGCGTCGAGGTTTCGGCCGATGTTTTCCTGACCTCGCATCCGCTGTCCGCTGTCCGCAGCGAACAGGAGTTCATCGAATTAACGGCTTCTGGACTCGTAAAAAGCGAGCCTCAGCTGCTGCGGCACCCGGAGCGCCTTGCCGTCCGTGTCGGCCTACAGCTCTTCCTCCAGGCGAAAGTCCTCAATGAGTGCGGGGGACAACGGACCCTCATCTTTTCCGATTTTTTCACCATTCGAGAAACCAGTAACCTGGGAGTCGGATCAGGTCGCGCCTCCCGTAGCGCCCCCTACTCCCGCGGGAAAAAAAAGGAAGAGGTCCGTTTCTACATGGAGGACCTCCTCAATAGCGCTCAGCATGACACCCCCGTCTTTCTTCTTAAGGATTTAATTGATGCACATCCTGACCCGCTGCAGATGCTTGACGGGTTGAAAGAAGACGGCTCCGAGCTCGCCCATCACCTCGTTCGCCTAGGCAAATACCTTAACGAGCGTTATCTTCAAAACTGCCGCATCGTAATTACGGACGGCAAAGTAGACGTTCTACGAGCCAATTCCAATCCAATCGACTTCTCCGCCTACGCCCGAGAAACTGCCTACCGGCAACTCAACGCCCTCATCAGGCAATTCCCCCACTACCTGCGTCCCAAAGACTACTACGATGCGATTATCGAGTGCGAACCAGACCCCCAAATTTATGGAAGCGGAGCAGAACCCGATGCGATTCCTCTGCAGAACAAGAAATCCCAGGATAAGATTCTACGTACCCTAAGTGCGGTCACCTTGTTTCAGATCTTAAAACGAGCGCGCCTCCTGTACGACGGAAAGGTCCAGATTCTTCAGCTCAACGGCAATATCAATCTTATCGGGGAACCCTGCCGTGACGCCGAAGGCAGAGAGAGCTGCTCCCCACACGCCCTCACCCTCATCGAGCAACCTGCTGCCGCGAAGCAACTCTTTGACCTCTATCGCCTGATCAACGAGATGCCATGGGACGATCGCCAACTTCTCTCGGAGCTCCTCCTCTTGCCACTGCGACGCGACGAGGCAGTTTCTCCAAAACTAAAAATTTCTGAGACAATTCCCCCTCTCGTCAAAAAAGCAGCGAACCATCTTTTTACTTTGGGAGCAATTCTTCGCGAACGCAACATCATCTCGCCTGAATTGTTTACAGGGCAGAAAAACTACACCCCGCCTGCGGAAGAGCTCGATTTACAGGAGTACTACCGGAACCGGTTGCTGCGACTCGCCTCTCTCGAAACAAAAAGAAACCCATACAGAATCAGGGGAAAAGTCGATCTCACCCTTTTCCCCAAAGAGGGTCCACTTAGAGACCTGTTGACTAAGCAATTGAAGGAGAACGACAAGCTCTACTTCGAGAATATCCCGTGGCATAAAACCCCTCCATCGCGCAACTACCCCAGCACCCTTCAAGCTCTAGCAGCCATGGGTCTCCAGCGGATGAACCACCACGACGCTCAACAGGCACACTGCCTCTACGTATCCATCATCCAAGCCGTCGGCGGAATTCGCACCGGCTACACCATGCGTCGACCTCTAGGAAGAGATGAGTCCGCTCTCATTAAGAACCTACGGGAAGGCGTGGCTCGGTACATAGAGACAAATCTCGACGCCTTTCTCCCTTACGTGCTGGAGAGCGACGAATCTAAAGGCTGGTGCACGTCCAGGACACTTCAAGGTAAAAAGAAGGCGCTTTTTGCCAAAGCAAAAGCCATTCGAGGGACCCAATGGGCCAGTGACATCGAAGTAGGCATCATCTCACAAATTCTTGGACGCCGCATCGAACTCTACGATCTCGATCAGCGCAACATCACAGGAGAGCCCAAGCCCATTTCCGTTATGGGTGACCATTTTTCAGGCGAGCCCCTTCGCCTTGGTTTCATCAACAGGAACCACTTCAACTGGCTCATGCCAGGAAGTCCGAAGTAGGAAAGAGGTTGCGCGGCCTCACAAAAACGCGGGGTAGGGTGGCAGCCTGCCAATTCAATTGAAATTTCTACATTGCTACAACATATTCAATAGTGGATTTGACAAATAAACAACAATTTTTGATAATAAAAATTGTACAAGAACACTTTAATGAAACTGTGATAGACGGAGACATAAGTTATATATTCACGCCCTTTCAACAGCGAAGTGCGATTGAAAAACCGAATAGGAATCAAGTTT
>JBFIDQ010000348.1:0-2542 GCA_041603795.1 Chlamydiales bacterium | reverse complement strand
TCTAGTCGCTGTTTTCCTAATTGCCGCGATCATCATTGGTACAAAAATAGTCGAATCAATATAACCCAGGGAAATTTTTGAGCAGCCACCGCATTCTTGGAGGAGTCCTACTCATCGCCGGCACAACCATTGGCGGAGCTGTCGTAGCCCTTCCTATCACTACGGGTGTATCCGGATTTTTTCCCGCTTTGGCGGCATTTCTAATTTGCTGGACGTACCTCACCTACTCTGCTTTTCTCTTTCTTGAAGCTAACCTTTGGATAGAGGGAGAGACGAATCTCATTTCAATGGCTGAGCACACCCTAGGACGACCTGGCAAGCTATTAGGGTGGACGGCCTATTTGTTCCTTCTTGTGGCTCTAACGACGGCTTATATGGCTGTCAGCGGTCCATTTTTTATCGACGTTGCGGAAACACTCCTTGGAATTGACTTGCCAAACTGGATCGGCCCCATTCCCTTTCTCCTCGTTGCCGCCGCAATGCTGATGCAGGGTACAAAATCTGTGGATCTGGTCAATCGAGTACTCATGATTGGATTGGGCATCTCTTTCTTCTGCCTTTTGCTGCTCATTGTTCCTTCGATGGATGTCGACCGCTTGGCCGTCGCCAATTGGAAAAAAATGCCTCTTTCGCTTTCTTTTATCATCACGGCATTTGGTTTCCATATCGTCATTCCAAGCCTCACTACGTACATGAAAGGCGACCTCCACTCGATAAAGCGGGCAATTTTCCTCGGAAGCCTAATCCCTCTGGTGCTCTACATTGTATGGGAGCTGGTGACGCTTGCCATTCTTCCGTTTGAGGGTCAGTGGGGCATTTTGATGTCCGCACAAAACGATGTTCCTGCCACTCGCGCGCTCAGCAAACTTCTGAATGAACCCGCCATTGTTCTTAGTGCGCGCGTATTTGAACTGACGGCCGTTCTCACTTCCTTCGTTGGGGTGTCATTAAGCCTAATGGACTGCTTATCCGATGCGCTTAAAGTTCAAAAGAAGAATTCAGGTAGAATACTTCTTACAACCCTAACACTCGTGCCCCCATACATTTTCTGCCTGCTCTCCCCTTCGCTATTCTTCCAGGCTCTCGGTTTAGCCGGCGGATTCGGAGTCTCGATTCTACTTGGACTCCTCCCAGCATTGATGGTGTGGGCGGGGCGCTACTCACACGGATTTGATGGACCCTACCGGGCGCCCGGGGGACGTAAAGCCCTACTAACTGTTATACTCGTTTCATTATTCATTGTAGGGAATGAGATATGGATCAAGATGTAGAAAGAAAACGAATTTTAACTGGGGATCGTCCTACTGGACGTCTTCATCTTGGTCACTACGTTGGCTCGATCAAAAATCGGGTAGAGCTTCAAGAGAAGTATGAAACATTCATCATCATAGCGGATCTCCATACACTCACGACCAAACCTGGCAAAGAAGACATTCTCACTCTTCGTGAAAATACAAAAGAAATGGTTCTCGACCAGCTCGCTTGTGGCATCGATCCTGCCAAAGCTACGATCTATTTGCAGTCGGCCTGCCCTGCCGTCTACCAGATAAATCTCATTTTCGAGATGCTCATTTCAATCAACCGCCTTACCGGATTGCCTAGCCTAAAAGATATGGCGCGGGCGGCGCACATTGACCAAGATAGTATACCTTTTGGCCTCATTGGTTATCCCGTACTGCAAGCAGCTGACATCCTTATGCCGCGCGCCCATGTGGTTCCCGTAGGAAAAGACAATGAAGCGCATGTGGAGCTCTGCCGCGGCGTAGCGCGCAAGTTCAACCAGATGTATGGAGAACTCTTTCCCATTCCAGAGCCCCTTCTTAGCGATACTCCGTCACTCATCGGAACGGATGGAAAGGGGAAGATGAGCAAGTCGCTCAACAACGCGATTCTTCTCTCAGACGACGCCAAGGCGGTGGCTAAGAAGGTAAAGGGGATGTACACGGATCCAAACAGGCTCTCGGCTGATGTCCCTGGCACGGTAGAGGGCAACCCCGTTTTTATCTATCACGATTCATTCAATCCTAATACCGATGAAGTCGACGACCTAAAAGAACGCTACCGAAAAGGGACTGTTGGTGATGTTGAGGTGAAGGAGAAACTAACCGTTGCCATCAACAATTTTCTCGATCCAATTAGAGAGAAACGGAATCATTTTGCGGCGGAAAAAGGGCTCATTGAGCAAATCATCTACGAGGGGACGTTGCGGATGCAGGAGGTTTCTAACGAGACGGTAAAGCAGATGACAAGCCTTATGGGCCTTAGTGGCAACTGGAAAAAGATCAGTAAGGTCGCTCGCGAACGCTCGAAGAGGACGTCGACTGTCTAGGAAACTGTTCCAACTCGAATCTTCATACTCTCCGAAGGGGGACCAACCGAAGGCGATCGATGAGCTTTCGAAGGGCATCCTTCAGGGCAAAAAATCTCAGGTGCTTCTTGGAGTAACGGGTTCGGGCAAGACGTTCACCATCGCCAATGTAATCCAAAAAGTGCAACGTCCGACTCTCGTGGTGGCCCACAATAAGACTCTGGCGGCGCAACT
>JBFIDQ010000347.1:0-2551 GCA_041603795.1 Chlamydiales bacterium | reverse complement strand
TGTGGATAGCGGTGAAGCTCCCTCTGCGTTCCTCTGCGAACTCCGCGCCTCTGCGTTAAAATTGTTTTATATATCTGGTACTAAGGAACATACACTGGAAATCTGGATCAGAACTGGCCCATGCGCCAGCCCTGGCGATGTCCAAGGGCCGCTGCGAACCGACGAATCGGGATCAACGGAATTTTATGCCACTGATTCCTCTTACAGTACCAAGGGAGATCGCGAAGGGAGTCGCTAAAGGCCGCTCGCAGCGTCACCTCTCGCTGTCCGATGTAGGCGTCCGCCTCCCCCTCGATGTAGCGGCGCTGGTACAACTCGCGTAGCGTGTAGTTATGCGAGTGCATGCAGAGGGCAGAGGGCACATACCTTGTATTGTGTACGCTTGCCCATTCCACATCTTCTGATCCCCAAGCCTGATCATAGAAACGTCTTTTGTTCCATGATGCGACCCGTATTGCAGAGAATACTGCGGAAAAGGGGATCCATGGAGCTGGATCGTTAGCAGGAAAACTTGCCGCGTAATCACGCTGCACCCAAGGCTCCGCTTTTGGGCGAGCGAGCTGTCGTCCATACGCCCCATCGACAAGCGGATCGCGAAACACCTCGAGAATATTTTTAATACTGTAGGGGGTGAGGAGCACCCCATCAGAGTTGAGTAACACCGCAATGGGTGTCGTCACCTGTTCCATTGCCGCATTGAGAACTGGCCCAGGGACATACTGGTCGGCAGAGATCTGATTGATCGTACATGGGTATCGTCGCACGATATCGAGAGTGGAGTCCGTTGACCCCGAGTCCACCACATGGAGGGCGAACTCAACCCCCTCTTGCGAGAAGAGAGCTTGCAGCGTTTGATCGATGACCCAGTCGCTGTTTTTGCTTCTCATGATCACCGTGATTGCGCTCATCGCGCCTCCTCTAGGGTTACCTGAGAGCGTTGCAACATCTTATGAAAGTTTTGATCGCCTTTGATCCCCCAGAGCTTTAGATAATCCACTCGCTGTTCGTCACTCCCATCCCCAAAGGCTATCAATGGAAATTGTTCTGACAGCTTCGAGCGTTGCCATAATTTGCGCCACGTTGGCTGATTCAGAGGCTTTAGTTCGATGTAGAGCGAAGCTAGAAGCTGTTCCGTCTCCTCTTGCCACGACTCAAGATCATGGCGCTCCTGTTTATAGTCAGGCTGCAATCGAAACGCCATTGCTTTTCCGTATGCCTCCGCCAGTTCCGGGACGAGAGTCGGAATGCGTTTTTTTCGCTCCAGATAACTCCAGTGGTACCCTTTTCGGCAGAAGAGAAGGGCGTCACCAAATCCAATAATGGCCTTGTGAAGGTGTTTAATGATCATCTCCCTATGCCCATCTAGATCGCGAAGAAGGAGTCTGTTAAGGATTAAAAGCGAGCCCCTGTTGACTACAAGTGAGTGCACGCTATGCCTTGGAATGCTTTTCACCCTATGAAACGGAAGATCCAGAAGGAAGCTATCATCGCCTAGAAGCGTTTGATAGCCATGTACCAGTTCATACCATCGGATGCGCCCCTCGCCCCATTGGAGTCGACTCCGACTCATCACGCTTAGGACGAGTCCGATTCCATATCGTTCCCTGAGAGCATCTATTTTCTTATCCAGCTCTTCCTTAAGTCGACTTGATGGACGCCCTCTGGTCACAAGCAAGAAGTCGAGATCGTTATGAGGGAGAGTCCCCTCGACGACTCCCCCCTCCCCCTTGCCATAGCTCCCCGTAAGCAGCAGCGTTGGGGTTGCAATCACATCACGCGTGACGCAAATAATTTCGCGTATCAGCTCTTCTGAAGTAGCCTGTGGTGCATAGCGAGGTCGTTCTAGCGATTGAAATAGTGTGGCAAGTTGTTTCATGTGTTGTCCCTGTTCGAACTGCGGCGACAATTGAGGGTGCAAATCCGACGGAGTGCTCAGCACCCTTTCTACCGCCTCAATCCACTCCTTCTGAGTCCTTACCAGATAGCCATCTTTACCATGCTTGAGCCATTCGGATACCGCCCCCATATCCGTCGCAATGACCGGCGTCCCATAGCGCAGCGCCTCCACCCCCGCCAAACCGAACGGTTCTGGTCGGCTACAAGGAAACAACACACATGCCGCCCGCTGCTGCCACGCTGAAAGCTGCTCCCGATCTAGGTGCCCCAAGAATTGGACTCTAAGCCCCAGGCTTTTAGCCAGTTGCTCCAGCTCCTCCCGTTGTGGCCCATCACCAGCAACGGCCAAACGAAATGGCGATTTCACCCCTGAAAGGGCGTTAAGCAGTGGCACAAGACCCTTTTCAGCACTCAATCGCCCAGCGAAAAGAAGGAGATCACCCTCCCTCATGAAGCGACTCGACACTGCCGGTGTTGCGTAGAGAGGAATCGTTTCCGCCAGCACCCCCTCGTTTTTCAGTTCCTGCTGCATGTAATGCGAGCCCACCAGAACCCGATCGAAGTAGGTATGAGCTCTCTGCTCCCTTCGCAGGGTGGATAGCGAGCGCGTCACGAATCCCATGCAAGGGTAGCACCGTATTCCCGTAGGCTTACT
>JBFIDQ010000346.1:0-2571 GCA_041603795.1 Chlamydiales bacterium | reverse complement strand
GCGCCCTTACGTTAGGTGAATTGCAGAGAGGCGTCAGCCGCCTACCGAAGTCCAAACGTAAGGATCAGCTTAAACGGTGGCTACTTGACGAGCTAACATCACGCTTTCAACATCGAGTGGTGCAAGTTGATGGATATGTCGCACTCACATGGGGTAGACTCCTAGCAGAGGCCGAACGCAATGGCCGTCACCTCGCATCAATAGATGGTCTCCTTGCCGCGTCGGCAATATCACACGGCCTGGTCTTGGTGACTCGCAATATAAAAGACTTTCAAATCGCAGCCCTACAGGTAATTAATCCCTGGGAACAGTAGGTAGCTATGAGGAGCGACGAGGCCTTGCGGGCCTTCTCGGACCTCTAGGAGGCTGCGACGATTGGGCTCCGCGTGGAGGTGGCGGATTGCCAATCCAACTCGCTTCCTTCATCTTGATCTGCTTGAGCACGCGATCAAGCAAGCCCTGATCACGCGGCATCACGAATGAAATCGCCGTTCCTTCGCGTCCGGAACGTCCTGTACGGCCGGACCGATGCACGTAGACCTCGGGGTCTTTTGGAAGCTGATAAAGAAACACGTGCGTCACACCGGAGAAATCAAGTCCACGCGCGGCCACATCCGTGGCAATCATGTGCTGCACGCGACCATTACGAAACTTACTTGTGACGACGTTACGGGCATCCTGAGAAAGGCCCCCGTGAAGGAAATCGACTCCGCTAAGCTTCTTACGCATCTCCCTACTCAAGGTCTCCACATCCCGCCGCGACTCACAAAAAACGATCGATTGCTTTGGTTTCTGCTCGCTTATTAGTTTCTCGAGCTGAGCAAGCCGATCATTTGGCTGGGAGTACACAAAGAGGTGCTTGAGATTCTTTGGGGTAGCTGAATCACTCTGAAGGATGAGCTCTTTGGGGCTCTTCATATGCTGCGCAGCAATTTTCTTGATCTGCGCTGGCATTGTTGCCGAAAAAAGAAGCGTTTGGTGGTCGTGAATGAGACAGTTAATGATGAACTCGAGGTCGTCGTAGAAACCCATGCTCAGCATCTCGTCAGCTTCGTCAAGAATCAACGTCTCAACGTCGCTTAGATCAATATCGCGCGAATAGATAAAATCGATAAGGCGCCCTGGGGTCGCCACACATACGTGTACTCCATGGGCAATTTTCGACTTCTGAAGTCCGTAATCCTCGCCACCAAGGACGGAAATCACGCTCACCCCTTTATGGTTGCCGATCTTCTGAGTCTCTGTGGCATATTGCAAGGCGAGCTCGCGAGTAGGGACAAGTATAAGTGCCTGAATATTTTTCTTGCTCGTATCAATCCGCTCGCAAACAGGAATTGCGCACGCTGCCGTCTTTCCAGACCCAGTCTCCGCCAAAGCGATTAGATCGACCCCCTCATGAATCAATGGAATCGCTTTCTCTTGGATCGGCGAAGGAGTCTCGTATTTAATTTTTTTTAGAGCAGAAAGGATGTCTGGACTGCATCCCAGTTCTTTGAAAGTAGTCATGCAAGCAGGGTAACAGCTAGAGAGCTAAAAAGCAATTTTTTGTCAAAACCAAACCCTGAGAAAAGAGAATAAAACTGCATTAGGCATAACTTGTTAAAGGAGCGGCTAGATCATCGCTTAAACCGCTGACCAATTCCAGAGTTGGTGCGCTCCCCTGTCCTTTTTGACCAGCTTTGCCAAGGAGGTCGGATGATCAATCAGTTATGCCTAATGCGGAGCCATCCCCTTTCACTGCTTCGAAACTGATGCCGTCATCGCCACTTCCATGGCTTCTTGAAACGACCAATCGAGAGGTTGCACGTTGTTTTTGGGGATGTAGACCGTGTAGCCACCCATCTGGTAGCTCATCGGAAGATAGACCGCCACGAGCTCTTCGCCATCCGAGTGTTCGAATCGGGAGCTCACGCGCTCAGCGTGACTGCAGGTTAGAATCCCAATCATTTGTGTCCCATTGAGCTTGAGTATCACGGGTTGCCCCTTCTCCTGCCCTTCCTCATCGCGAAACAGGTTGGCGAGATTTTGGACCCAGCGGTAAAGATCGCGCACCAATGGAACGCGGTCTAGCACCCGTTCGAAGTAGGAGTGGAGGACCTTCACAAACCAAGCATTGAGGAGGATGGCGATTCCCAATAGGAGAATGGATCCGACCAGAATCCCTAGCCCGGGAAAGTACCAACTTTCCGGAAATAGAGTGATCACCAAGGGAGCGAACAGCCCCTCTACGGCCGATAGGAGCCAGGTGGCGAAAACGATGGTCACCGCTAGGGGAAAAATAGTAAACAGTCCGTTGACGATGAGGCGACGCATGGGGCTCTTCTCCTGGTACATAACGCAGGTTACTCTATCGCAGGTTTTCCAAGGGAGGGGGCGGGAGCTTCCGCTGGACATGGGCCTAGGGTAACCTGGAGTCGGGGTCCGCGCTACCCGCATTACTTTGTGATCATGATACAGGAGCAAACTTAGGCTATGTCTCGCTTTTCACAGGCCCGTCTCCTTTCATAGCGCAAGATTTTGGGGCCGTGTCTGCTTATCGCACGTATAACGCACGTTTTTGGTGCCAGGTCT
>JBFIDQ010000345.1:0-2577 GCA_041603795.1 Chlamydiales bacterium | reverse complement strand
TTCTTCTAAACCTCCCCCTGGCTTTAGCCAGGGGGAGGTTTAGTAAGACGCTGTCCAGGTCCCCCAAACTACACATCCACGGAAGCAGGAGATCAGTCCAGCTATATTTGGTTTTTGGAGATGGATTCTCGTTCTTCCCAACAAGCAAGCAGCACCCCAGCCTGGGGGTTCGGCATGCCCTTAACTGATGTCATGAAGCGCCCTAACTGGTACGAGGCGCAACTCTCCATGGACTCATCTTGGCAATCACTATGCTGCGAACAACTTGGCAAGGAAGTTGTGGTCGAAGGGCACCTATTTCATGCCCACACTGGACATCACGCCGCCTCTTACGTGATTCAGGTTACAAGTGTTTCCTGTGACAGCCCAAAAGTCCTCTGATCGAGCAGGCTATTTTGCGGCTCTTTCCGTCGTGCTCAAATACTTATGCGTAAAAGGGTGCCGTTAGGAAGGGCATCCTAAGCGGATATGTCTACTGAACACTTACATGAAAAAAAAAGTACTTGTGTGTAATTAAGTACTATGATACACTATTTTTTAGATAAATCAAAAAACAAGGAATTCTTATTATGAACGTGAGTAATTTGTTAAAAATTTCCATCAAGCCATTCTCCATGCCTGGGGTTTTAGTGATAGGCGGGAGCCTACTTGCAATCACAGCACTAGCCGTGCGCTGCCTATTTCGGCCAGAAACACAGTCAGCTAAACGACCTGCTGAGTTTTTTGTGAGACATGATCTGCGTTCTAATAGCGACAAGGAAAATGTTGATTTGGTTCGGGGCGTACACAAGAATGCTCCTAATAAGCCACTGCAGCCAGTGTTTCTAACACCGTTAAAAATTTTCCAAATGAACGAAATGATGGTGTTTAAAAGTAGAGAGGAAAGTCTTCGCAACGAGGACTATAACCAAGACGAAATTGTGTATCTGCTGGCGGTGTCCATGTTGGTGGAAAACGACGATGTCGCAAACCCCGGTTGTCTGATGGAGCTTTCTGATTTAGTTGAAAATCAGCATAGAAGCCAGTTCTCTAGACGCTGGTTCTCTAGTGATGCGGGCGTCACGCCACTTTCTACTAAAAGTTTGAATCATTTAAAAGAATCTTTGATACAGTTGAACGAACCAGTTAAGACTAAAGCTACTCTTCACAATCAATATCTTAAGGGTTACCAGCTACAGGCTTTGGAGCAGATCGAGGAGTTGTTGGAGCTGCGTGCTTAAACCTAGCGGCTAAGCGGTTGTGCTGCCTGCCCTACGGCGCGTTTTCATTTGCTAGAAAGCGTCCCGTATGGGACGTTTTGCTCTTGGCTACTTGCTCGGGCGTGCCCGAGCAGACGAGCTCTCCGCCGCGATCGCCGGCTTCTGGGCCAATGTCGAGAAGCCAGTCGGCTGCTCGAATGAGATCTAGGTTGTGTTCGATCACGACCATGCTATTGCCCTTGTCGACGAGGCCTTGCAGGACGGCGAGTAGCTTTTGGATGTCGTCGGGGTGGAGTCCGGTGGTCGGCTCGTCGAGCAAATAGAGGGTATTGCCCGTCGATCTCTTGGCGAGTTCGCGTGAGAGCTTAAGGCGTTGTGCTTCTCCACCCGATAAGCTCTGCATTTCTTGTCCGAGCGTAAGATAGCCGAGACCAACAGAAATTAGGGTGTTGCAGAGCTTGCGGATGGCTGGGATATTGGAAAAGGTCTCGACAATTTCTTCTACGGTATAGCGAAAGTACTCACCTAGATTCTTTCCTGCGTACTTCACTTCTAGGCTCACCGGGTTGAGTCGGAGTCCTTTGCACTCCTCACAGGCGACCTTAACCATGGGCATGAAGTGCATCTGCACGCGGCGGTAGCCGAGGCCCCAGCAGTGCGTGCACATCCCACGGCGGTGGTTCGGACTAAAATGACGCGGTTCGAGTCCACGCGCCCTCCCGTCGGCAGTCTGCGCAAAGAGATGTCGCATGGGCGTCACGATGTCGATATACGTACCTACCGTGGCACGCACCGTAGTCCCTATGGGAGCCTGGTTGATGACGATGAGTCGATCGAGGTCGCTCAGTCCAGATACCGTACACCCGTCGATGGTGATCTGTCGCTTGCCCAGTCCCTGCTGCACGGCGGGGCGTAGCACCTCGTGAATCAGGGTCGATTTACCCGAGCCACTGACACCTGTGATGCAGACAAGTGATTGGGTCGGGATCTCCACATTGATCCCTTTGAGATTGTGCTTGGAGGCATTTTTTATCTTAATGGGTTTGCCGGGTTTGCGTCCGATACGCGACAGAGTCTCCATTTTTCCGCTGAGGTAGCGTCCAGTAAGCGACGCTGGGTCCTTCTCGATCTGCTTTATCGTTCCCCGTGCGGTGATCTCTCCGCCGTGGTGTCCGGCACCCGGACCAAAATCGAGTAGGTAATCGGCTTGCCTCACGGTTAGCGGATCGTGTTCGACCATAAGCAGCGTATTCCCCAAGGCCTTCAACTGCTGCAGGGCGTTGTTGAGGCGGTCGTTGTCACGTGGATGGAGACCAATCGTCGGTTCGTCCAGCACGTACAACACGCCAGTGAGTCCGCTGCCCAGCTGCCGAGCGAG
>JBFIDQ010000344.1:0-2584 GCA_041603795.1 Chlamydiales bacterium | reverse complement strand
TCGGATCCCACGAAAAGCCGGCCGAAGTCAATTTGTTCACAGACAAAGCTGCGGTGGTGCTAGATTGGATGCTCACCATTGGGCTGAAGCTAGATCATTTTTCGATTAGAGAGGTTGCACGTTCCACCGGGATCAGCTTGGGTCAGGTACAAAAGATTGTGAAAGCCTTGGTTGACTTAGGATTTGTGGATCAGCATGGAAGCAGCACGAAAAAAATATTCAAACTTGTAAAACCTAGTGAATTGCTCAACCTATGGACCTCTAGCTACAGTCTACCCAGAAAATGCCGCTGGTGGTCCTATGAAGCAGGTTTTGATCATCCTAGAGACGCCCTGGAACTCATCCGAAGCAAAGGTTTGGACAAAGATGTGGTGTTAGCACTTCACTCTGCCGCGGATGCTCACGGATGCAATGTCACCAATCTAGATCGATTGGAGCTTTACGTATTCGATAAAGAAATTCGAGATCAACTAGAGGATGCGTTGGGTCTGGTTCAAAAAGAGCGAGGCTATGAGATTCTTCTCATAAGTCCTTACTATAAGACTTTGGCCCGGCGTAATTTACGTTCGGGTGTTGGAGCCACCTCTCCACTACTCACCTATCTGGATCTCCATCATTTCCCTCTGCGTGGTGAGGAGCAGGCAGAGGCTCTTGCTGGTCAAAATTTGGCAACAATATGGGACAGAGGGTAGTCAATGGACACAGATCGCGAGGACAACATTTTATCTACGTTTCTAGCCTCTCTTGGACCCTGGAATCAACACGTCGTTATTGGCGGTGGATACGCTCCCGTTATTTATAAGCTATACCTGTCCGGAGGAGACGAGGGGCCAGATCCTGTTGGAACCAGGGATATAGATTCCCTCATCCCTAGACGAATCAAAAAAGGATTCGAAAGTACCATTCAGGAGCATCTTGAAAAAGCGGGCTTCCGTATGACTAAGAAGGATTTGGAAGATCCAGCCTCTGAAGCATACTCCAAGGAAATTGCCGGGGTTGATATTGAAGTCGAGTTTCTTACAGACAATCTTAGTCGCAAGGATCCAAACCGCAATGTTACAATTTCGGGCGTAGTTGCCCAGCCGCTGCGATACCTGGAAATCAGCATGACCAGTTCGGTTCCATTCACTACCAATCAAGGCCTACAAGGCCTTGTTGTTGCACCCGCCAAATGGATCTTTCACAAGGGGCTAACATTTCATCGCCGGAAGTCTAAGGCGAAATCAGCTAAGGATTTATATGGTATATGGTACGTAGGGTCTCAGCTCGGTCCTCTTTCGAAGGACGCGGTTAATGAATTGGCAACGTTTCTACAGCAGCACCCCAAGCGGTTTCGGAAATTCTCGGATAACCTCCGCTTGTGGATAGAAAATGCCGTACCGTCGAACTGGGACCAGCTTGAAGCTCAAGATCCATATGGGCGGCTGACTCACAAGCGTTTTGTTCGGCTGGTGGAACTGCTGACAACAGAAACATCGACTGAATAAGGGGCTTTTCTCGATGCATCTACAACAAAAAGAACAGCGAATGAACCTTGACGCTTCGGTTGTTAGAAGCGATCTACCTGAATCTCTTTCACATGAGAAAGCCCAGCACCTGAAAACTGAAGCCGTCTGGTCTCACCTATCAGAAATCACAGTGGCAGCATCGATAATCCTTTGGTTAGAGACATTTAAGCCGTCTACTCGTGAGAACTATTTTTCTGGAATGAACCGATTGGCCCAACTTGGATTTCTCTATCCCGAAGAAAATTTGCAGGTCTTCTCCTTGAAGAACCATGAATCGGTCGTGGATCGGATCAAACAAGTTCCCAATTGGACAGAAGCGACCAAGCAAGCGCATGCAGCTTGTTACATCTCTTTTACGGGGTTTCTAGCGAGACGCAGCGAAGGAGTAATATGGGTTGGTTTGTTCAGCTCTTGCGTTATCTCAACAGTACCTATTGGCGACGCCCTTTTGGGCTGTGGTTGATGAGGAGCTAGCCCACGATCAGTTGGAGGAGAGCTGTTCTCAGCTCGAAAGTGTTAGCATGGTATCTCTGAAGATAGCTGAGGAGCGTTACCGAGAGACCCCCTAAATTCTACGATGTGCCCTTCAGTGAACCATCCGAAAGCTGGCTTCCGGACAACCGGGGGAGCTAAAAACTCCTTTTTCACAAGTGTTCCGGAAAGCAGCACACTTGACTTGGCAGATAAATCCTGATGGCAGCAGAGAGAAAATAAGATCATAGCGATTCTTAGGATGCTTTGTGCCATACAAGATCTTTCCTATGTAGTTACCTCGAACGGCTTTGCACCGTACTCTGGACGAAGATAGCAGGATCCATTTTTTAAGTGGACGACAATAGCGTGGAGTTTGAACTGTTCCGCCAGTTGAATCGCATCGGTTTTTCTAGTCCACACATGGCCGTTTGCGGTTTCGATGAGAAATTCGGTTATTACTCCTCGTTTCTTATGCACTTTGAGAACATAGCGCCTCTCGATAGAGTCCCCCTTGCTAATTGCCAACTTCTCAAAAAGTCATGGAAGCCCTAACAATCAGAGGGTTACAGCCAATTAAACGCAGCGGCGTGGAGACGCAGGGG
>JBFIDQ010000343.1:0-2600 GCA_041603795.1 Chlamydiales bacterium | reverse complement strand
TCTTTGCGTACCTTTGCGCCTCAGCGCCTTTGCGTCGAAAAAAATGAAATCAGTCACAAGCTTCTGCGAGAGAATCGCTTAAGGTTTATATCGAACTTTTTGAGCTCCCTATTAAAATTATACTCATAATGCGATTGCCCTGTAGAAGACGAGTATGATGTTCCGCAAAATCTTCACTGCGGATAGACTATTTATGAAAAATAAGGAAGAGCGCCATGATCACAGCACCCGTACTAAAATCTAGAGTTACCAATTCTACTGTTGTTGAGGATGTACATCGCATCATCAAGTACCTGGATGAGAACCAAATAACTAGTTCAGGAAAGAGTGGCTGGCTCCCCAATAAGGCCCTGCCAGAAATCAATGAACGACTCTGCAATCCCATCCAAGTGGACTGCAAGCGGGTTGTTCAGAATTTGATGCCTCATATTCATGTTCTTATGCACCTTATACAGATGTTGGGTCTGATCAAAAAGACGAAGGGAAAATCGAGTAAAGGGGTGTCATTTTCTATTGATAGAGAGGCTTACAAGCGATGGAGTGCTGTGCCCGAAGAGGAACAGTATCTCAACCTCCTGTCTATCTTCGTCTGGCCTGATTTCCATACGTGCCTTGACTCAGAGAGAGGCATGTTCAACCTCATCTATATGTTTCAATGTCTCTTTGGTCATAAGAAAATCATCGAATTCTCCACCTACAAGGAACAGAAGGCTTGCTATAGCCTTCGCCCTCTAGTATCCGCAGGAGCGGAGCTGTTTGGGATGCTTGAGATCAAGCATGGTGAACCTGATCCAGGTGGTGGTTGGAGAGTACTTTCATTAAAGCCTACAACGTTTGGTCTGCAGATCACAAAACATGTCAAAGACGTTTTTCTTAGCCACTCTTTGCCAGAGCAATTGGGCGGTTGGAGAACGGTGTTTCTTAAGAGCTTGTCTCGCTCGTTCCCTAGTTGGAAAGCGGTTTTTGAGCCGACCCAGGCTCGCCTCGATGGAAGTATGGTTTGTGTCCGGGTAACTCTTTGGAAGGATATAAAAAGATGGATCGCGATCTCTACCGACACTACACTGGATGCCCTTAACGACATGATTATGGATGCCTTTGAGTTTGATACAGATCACCTCCACTGTTTTACCTTTAAAGAGAGCACAGGCATTAAACGTAAGATTTATCACCCCCAATGTTCGGAAGGCGAGTCATCTTCAGAATGGACCCTGGCAATGCTTCCTTTGCAGATCGGAGATGAAATCGAGCTACTATTTGATTTCGGGGATTCTTGGCTTTTCTCAATTAAACTCGAAGAATTACCAAAGAAGTGGCAATCGCTCTCCTCGCCTACAGTCATCAAGTCGGCTGGAGAACCTCCCGAACAGTACTCGGAAAATTCGGAATGGTAGCATTCAATGAATGAACCGATTCTCTATACTTTTCGCCGTTGCCCCTATGCCATACGGGCTAGGATGGCCCTAGCCTATTCTCAAATTAATCATGAGATTAGAGAGGTTTCCTTAAGTAACAAGCCGGCAGAGCTGCTGGAAATTTCTCCTAAAGGGACAGTACCTGTTCTTGTCCTACCCTCGGGTATTGTTTTGGAAGAGAGTCTGGACATCATGTACTGGGCACTGAAAGAAAATGATCCCAATTCATGGATCCTTGATCAAAAAAAAGCTGACAAACTTATATGGAAAAACGACTTCGAATTTAAACCAAATCTTGATGGATACAAATATCCCCAAAAAAACCCAAGCTTATCGGCCGAGGCTTGTAGAGAAAAGGCTGAAACATTCCTTGACGAACTTGAGACTCTCCTAGTAGATAATCCGTTTCTTCTCTCCTCGCACTTAAGCTTGGCCGATATTGCCATCTTTCCTTTCATACGCCAAATGAGTCGAGTTGATGAAGAGTGGTTCTATTCATCTCCCCACACTCAACTACAAAAATGGCTAAAAGAGTTATTAGACTCGACCTACTTCTCGTCCGTCATGAAAAAACACAATCCTTGGGCCTCCTCGAATCCACGACTATTATGGTCTGATCTTCCATCATAAAAGGGGATGGATATTCATTCCGGAGAATCGCTTACAATTTCCATAGCAGATCCTCTATTTGGGTTTGGGTAAGTCTGCGATCGATTTATCTAGGAGTTCCTCAATCTCCTTTTTCAGGAGTTGAGCCTCCTTGAGGGGATCTTTGTATCGAGGCAGCGTTTTTCCTGTTAGCTCCACAACCTTTGCACTTATATCTTCAAGGATTGCATCAGCGTCGAGTGGCTCCGTTCTCTGCGCTTGCTCCTCCGGCCCTGCCATCTGTTTCACTGACCTCCCTCCGGCCCAGGAATAGACCGTACCAGACGCCGATGCCAATCCGGCAAAAACACCGTGAGTAGCCCACAACCCACCCCGAACCACCGTGGCGCCAGCATTCCAGGCCGTCGTCCCCCATCCTGCTTGATCAACCGGCCCCGGTAGCTGTGCAGATGAGTAACGAGGGGTGGTAGAAATCAAAAATCTGGCGTACCCTCGGCGGTCATTCAAACTACGCGACCGAGAATACGCCAGTGACCAATTATACCCGATTTTCTTGCCCGAATCTAGAATGCAGAT
>JBFIDQ010000342.1:0-2603 GCA_041603795.1 Chlamydiales bacterium | reverse complement strand
TCTTGAACAATACGCGCGCGAGCGTTTGATTGGAATCGGTAGATCCTAGCGTATTCTAAAATAGGGGGTATTAGACTAAGGTGAGCCGCTAGGATTGGAGGGGCTGTTTACACAACGCATTGATTACGAAAATAATAATGGCTATCATCTGTCAGTTTTCGACCTCGCACACAACAGGGTAAATAGAGAAAATCACCCCAATAGTAGTGTAAACAGCCCCGCCGTGCCGGCGGATATTGCACCATCCTTAATTAGCATTTGCCTCTCTGCAGCGCTCATCGAGCGCCCCTGAAGGGTCACTCGAATATTGCGTGCCAAAGCAACCAGCCCTGCTGCACCCATGCTATCCAGAACGCTGGGGTCGTAGTAATCGCCTAACTCCTCAACTACCGTATCAACATCTTCTGTCAGGTCCTTATTGGATAAACCAGACGAAGCGATACCTGAATATCCATCCGATATCTCTGTGGTAGCGAATACTTCTATGGATTCATAGCGGCTATTGTGTTCTTTTATAGCATTTATGTAATCGGTGGCCTTGAGCTGTATCTCTCTAACCTCACCGGTGTCAAGATTGGTAATTCGGACATCCGCTCCGGGATGGTTTGTGGCCTCAAAAACCTCAGCGATATAGCTATCGCCATCGGTGTTTTCAATTTCGACAAATCTTAGTTCGTGATATATGCCCTTCACATTATTCTGCAAGCCTTGTAGCTGCGCGGGATTCAATCCTTGAACATAATTAGCAAGCTGCTCATCTGTTGCATGCGCCAGATCCAGCTTGGAGCGTCGAAGGGCATCTAGTACCAGCATCTCATCCGAAGAAAGACCCGAAACGTCGCCAGCAAGCAATTGAAGAAAAACTACACTCACAATACCGGTCGTCACATTAGGATGTTTTAAAGACCAAGCTCTTAGACTTCTCGCGAGCGCCGACAATTTCGCACTCGCGTTTTTCAATCGTTTACGTGCCATATAGGGCCAGCTATCCACCTTTTTTTGCAAGTCTGCCAAGTCATCACAAAGTGGCGCAAGGGCCTCTCCATAAAGGTACTTCGCGCTAACTGTATCAACTGGGCACCCAGCTTCAGCTTGTTTCCTAAAGGCAATAGCCAGCGCTAGGCAGGCTTCAACAATTTTACGCTCCTGCAACTCGAGTTCAGTGAACTCCCGTTTTTCACCGCAAAGGAATTTCTTAGAAGCCCAAGCGGCTCCCACAGCTGCGCCTATTCCACCAGCTACCGTGGCAATCCCAAGTATGACTGCACCAGCAGCTACTGAGCCTCCTATCCAGGCTAAGGACGCCCCAGTGAACGCAGCCCCTGACAGGGTACCAATAGCCGTGCCTGTACTGGCAGTGCCTAGTAGTGACGCAATCGAAAAAATTCCGACGGAGGTGCCGGCTACACCAAGCTTAGCCGCCACGACTCGGCTTATCTTGCTTGATACACCGTTGGGGTTGCCCATCACTGCGTCTGATATATTTTCACAAACATTGGCAGAGCGTAGATACCAGTTTTTCTCGTGGGTCTCTTCGGTGGCGGATCGCCACTTCTGGTGTCCCCAATCTACCGCGTCTGAGGCGAACTGCTCTGCCTTGCGTGCAGTCTTGTTACTCGTCTCCTTGGCCTTACCCGCGAATTCGCTCTGCGATGTCTTTTTAATTGCAATGCGGCTTTTGTCGGCAAGATCTGAGGCGAGTCGTTTGACCTGCTTAGCAGCATCACTATCTACCATCTTTCGTCCCGACGTTTGCGCTTCTATTGCCAACTCAAGCGCCTTACGTTTAGCTTCCATCCAGTTCATATCAGCTCTCAGTTTAATGCTTGACTCGTCCAAGGTTTTTTCAGCAGACTTTACGTTATTACCCAAGTTTCCCAGAGAAAACTAGCAGCGAATTATAAGGACACTGGCACTGTATCACTTCGACCCGATATCATTGGAAATGAAGCAAAGCTCTGGAGCTCATTACCTTTAAAAACGACAGGTCGACCGTATTCAAGCATGTCATAAACGGTCATTTAGTGTCATTCAGGCGCTTATCGATTTGCTGCGAACAGTGGCATAACGGCGGCTTCCAACTGAGTTTCTACAACAATACGCGCGCGCGAGGGTTTGATTGGCATTGCCACGCCCAGATACCGTCTGAAATAGAGGGTATTAGATAGGGTGAGCCGCTAGGATTGGTAGGGGAGCAGTTCTCGCACCACATTGATTACAAAAATTATATAGGTCGTCACCCGATCGTTTTTGGAGCATGCGACAACCTAAAGTAGTTGAAGTAGATTAATTTAAAATCGGTTGAGGGGTAGTATAAAATATAGTTTTTTGCCATTTGTCCGCTTTTTAGTGCCTTTCGTCGCTCCTTCTGCCCTCTTAGACAAAAGGTCGTATGCTTCATCGACCAACCCGCCAAACGCGCGCAAGCGCAAGCGCGATCATGCTTTCGCTGGTCATTTACGGCGATCTATAGCGAACAATACCCCTTCAATTCTAAGTATACTTTTCCTAGCTACACAGCACGATTTATGCCCCAATACCTGCGGATCATCCGCCAAACGGGTCTTTTGGGCGTCGTGCCTTAGAGCCATCTATTTCTGTTG
>JBFIDQ010000341.1:0-2615 GCA_041603795.1 Chlamydiales bacterium | reverse complement strand
GCAGAGGGAACTTCACCGCTATCCACAATCTACTGACAGACCTTCCATGGGCACTAATTTTCATATGTAGGAGATTGTGGATAGCGGTGAAGCTCCCTCTGCGCGACTCTGCGGCCTCTCCGCCTCTGCGCTAGAATAATTACTATTATGCAATTGCCCTGAAACTCACTACGAAGGCTCGACAATTTTATTTGCGATCGCTACTGTGCCTACATCTAATAAGAGAGGTGTTGGTCTATGGTAAATCTTTTATGTTGTTTTAGATCTACAAAGATGCCGGCGCTTGAGTCTCCTACGCTCCCCCCCGCTTCACAGGCAACTGAGAGAGTAGTACGTGGTGCTCTGAATCATCTTAGTGAGAGTTTATCGGCAGAGGAACATGGCAAGGCGAGTGAGGAATTAAAACTTGCTTATTACCGAGTTCGGGCTAAGAGAGAAAAGAAACAGAGCCAGGCTGCCAAAATCATTAAAAAAACCCTTTCCTCGTTGTCAAAAGCTCCTAGTCAAGCCACTCCGTACAGTATTGAACGACACCTCCCCAAGTTTACATCAATGGAGATTAGTCAGCACTTGATCGATGAAATAACTTCACCTCATATTAAGGAAGCCTTGGTTGAGCGCCCAAAGAATAACTACCTTGCTCTGTTTTTGAAAGGCGAGAAGCAACGAGTTTTCCTTTCTTCATATTCCACTAGGGTCATGATCGAGTTGCGAGAGGTCTGGGAGAAGGAAGGTCGGACGCAAAAACAAATAATTCTTGTTTCTCCTGAGTTGATAAAAACGATTTTAGGAGCGTGCCTGGGAAAAGGTTTTGGGTGCAAAGGGACACCCGTTTCTCTTGGCGAACAAATAACTGGGTATCACTCCTACCTGTCCACATCACAAAATATGCGCCTGTTTTTGTCGGAGGAAATAAGGTGGTTAGAGACTCCGTTGATGTTGGCAGTAAAAAACGTTTCCCGCGCTGACTTAGAGAAGGCGGTTCTTTATTTCCAGGGATCTCAGGGCGCATTAGATCTAGCTCAGCTTCGGATGGAGGCGATAGAGTCAAAGTTATTGGCAAAACCCTCTCTATCGGAGCAGAAAACTCTTCGAAAGGAATTGGATCAACTCTTGCTGGCGACGTGGCAGCCGAAGAGTATGCGTGGAATTAATATGCTAGTTCATTCCTTCGAGGTTTGGATACGGGAAGTTTCTCCAGTTATTGTTAAAGAAGGTATCTATGAATCACCCATCCTGAGTGAATCTTTTCCTGAAATTCACCTGAAACGCCGTGTCTCTAACACCTCTGCTCGGTCGCTTCGGACGGTCATTGATTTGAAGGTGTAGTGGGACGTCAGGAAAAGGACAGTTTTATTACGCGAATGGTTTTATGTACGAATGAAATAGGAGGAAGCGATGGTCGTAGCATTGGATAGAGGGAACAGGGCTGAAGAGTTCACTCGGCTTCTCTGTTCTGAACGGCAAGATCTAGTAAGAAACTACTTTTCTACTCACAGAGGTGCGTGGCAGCTGATTCTTTTGGCGATTGAACGCGCGGGCATCAACTACTTGCGAGCGCATCCTGGAGCAAGTCGAAATCTTCTTTTTCTTACCCCCAGCGAGCTTCGTCGCTGGCCAACGGCGGAAAGGGTGCGGGGGTGGGCTGTTAGGTGCGCTTCCTTCCAGAATATTTCTCGTTATGAGCGTGTGGAGCTTATTCGTAGGGCCGTGGAGATTGGAGAGGAGAGGTTAATCAACTCTCTTTTGGTTAGGCTGCCAGAGCCGATGCGACCGATAGAAGTTGAGGGGACGCGCTCTACGCTGCTTCATTTGTTTGCGTGGAAGGGCCTCGTGAGCCCTCTACGAGCTCTTATTTCGGACTTGCCTGAGGCAAGTCGTCGCGGACATGTGAACTCGACAGACTCTTTAGGGAATACCCCGCTACACTTGGCTGCGAAAGCTCGCAGTCATGAGGGCGTACTCGCCCTGCTCGCTTTTGGTGCCGCTGTTAATGCGGTTGGAGCGACGGGGTATACTCCGTTGCACGCAGCAACCGAACAGTTTGGCAACAGTAAGGCGATTCACATCCTACTAGGGGCAGGTGCCGACGTGGATTTGCGCGATAGCCAGGGTCATACTTCTATGCACCATGCGGCCATCCATAGTTCCGCAGAAGATTTTTACGAGCTCTGCACAAGGAGTAGAGATCCATTGGTTCGTGACCGTGATAATTTTACTCCCCATGATCTTTTTACCGGTCCACTTCGTGTATTAGCGGCACAGGGGGCTCAGCCGGAGGTGGAAGTGGAGGGCGAAGGGCAGGAGCTATTCCTCGAGCCTCAGAGCTTTTCTACGCTGAATTTTTCTGGGACTCAACTGCTGGGTTTGATGGGACATGAGGACGAACTCTCTCGCCAGCTGTCATTTGAAATGCAGACGAACAAACTGGATGTGCGATCTCTGGAGGTGGCAATTGAGTTAGGCCATCACAAGGTCGTGAACCGACTAATGCTAGACTTGGTCGTGCAAAGCGAAGGGGCTGCTTTGCCATTTTTTATGCAAAGCAGAAAGCTTGTTAGTTACCTGGAAGAAGAGCTTTGGAGAAACCTGGAACTTGCAGATCGATGAGATCG
>JBFIDQ010000340.1:0-2623 GCA_041603795.1 Chlamydiales bacterium | reverse complement strand
GGGTGTCCGCTGCCTTGTCAAGTTAGGTGCCTTAATTTCCTAATCGCGCTATGGTGACTCAGGAAAGGAGTACACCTATGTCTCGCGCCCTCATTGTGCTGTTTCTCTTCTGCTGTCACGGTCTTTCGGCCGCAAGGGATTTCACCCTGGCTTTTACTTCCGAGGAGTGGGCCCTCATAGGGGAGCCCTCCATGTTCCGGGATGATCTCGTTGTGATGCGCGACGGTACCAAGCTGTGGGGCAAGTTGCGCGAGGTGCCGACCCTACAATTTGCATTTGGATCCGTTGGGTTCGCCCCAGAGGCTGTTTCTGCTGTCGCCTACGGACGTGGTGGTGCGTCAGATCAGGTCCAGATTGTGACAAGAGATGGTGAGTACTACATCGGAAAAGGGGAATTCACAAAGCTTCAGTTCGATCGGAAACTTCGCACGGGTTTGAATAAGTACGAAGAGGGAGAAATTGATCCTAATATGGTGAATTTTATCCTTATGAAGCGGCGTGGAGGTGGTCTGCCGAATATCGACGAGGATGTCTTTAGTATCGTGTTGGCTGATGGGCAGCGTTTTCCCGCTCGTTTGGGGGGTGGGTTGATTCAACTGACAGATGGGTGGCGTGACTTCACTCTTGATCCCGATGAAATCGTTGATGTTCGCTTTCAGGGTGGTTTGCAGGGGTATATCAAAGGAGAGGCGCTTCACGAGCAACTTCGCTTTGCCTTCGTTCGCGATGAAGATCTCCCCGTAGAACTCGCGTGGAGCGGAAAGCAAGTCAAACTTCCCTGGGGGAAGATTGATCAGATCCGTAGGGAGGGAGGCGATTTCGTTCTCTCCACTCCGTACCTCTTCTCCAAATGGGTACCAGAGAATATGGTCTACGTTCCACCAGGCCGCCTTTTGATCGGCAGTCGTGATACGAACTCTAAGGAGTTATTGGCCCGAATCTATCGCCCGCGTCCGGTGAGCCGCCCTGCAGCAAAGTCATCCAATATTAATTTCTTGCCCACGAAGGGGCGTCCCTCGGCCATGGTTGAGATGTCCGGATTCTTTGTCGATCGCTACGAAGTGACCTGCGAGGAGTATGCGCAGTTTTGCCAAGATACCGGTCACAAGGCGCCAGGATACTGGTACGATGGCAAATTGCCAAATGGACTTGAGAGACATCCTGTGGTGAATATCACTTACGACGATGCTGAAGCTTTTGCGCGGTGGGCTGGGAAGAGGTTGCCGACGGAACTCGAGTGGGAGCGCGCAGCAAAGGGTGCGGCAGGATACCGCTATCCTTATGGTCCGACTTACGAGCGCGAACTTGCCAATACGGAAAATTCAGCCACCAAGCCCGTAGGTTCATTTGAGGCTAAAAATTTATCTTATGAGTCGGGATACCGCTCGTATACCCAAGCGATTCAAGACATGAGTGGCAATGCGGCGGAATGGACAGCAAGTCGATTTCATCACGATCGCTATACGGAGCTGCTCAATGGGGGAGTGACGGATCCGCCGCAGGGAACTCTTAAGAGTCATTTTCGTGTGGTGCGTGGGGGTAGCTTCAAGAGTAGCTCAGAGACGGCTACCACAAACTACCGCCTGCCCATGGCAGAATCTGATTTTAATCCGACAACAGGCTTCCGTTGCGTTGCCGAGGTGAATCCGCATGACGTCAAAAGCTTTGTCGAGTGAGCCCATGCTTCACGAAGAATGGGTGCTGACCTCCCCGTATGAGGAGCGCCCATTCGCCTGTGATATTCGCTGTCGTCAAACGAGCAAGAAACTTCCACTGGTACTCTTTCTTCATGGATTCAAAGGTTTCAAGGATTGGGGTCCATTTAACCTCGTAGCCGATCGTTTCGCAAACGCAGGATTTGCCTTTGCTAAGCTGAGCTTTTCACATTGCGGAACCACTCTTGAGGAGCCTAATCGCTTGGTGGATATCGACGCATTTGCAAAAGACAATATCACTATTCAAATGGATGACCTACAGGTTCTGTTTGAGGAACTGTTCGACGCTAAAAGGAATCCGTTATACGACCAATGTGACCTCTCCCGAGTTTACCTTGTCGGGCATAGTCGTGGTGGCTCCCTTGCGCTTCTTACCGCGCGTGAGCATCAGAATCGAGTGAAGGGTGTAGCCACGTGGTCTGCCGTAGCGAATTTTGAAGATTTGTGGAGTCAGATTTCCCTCTTTCTCTGGCGCATGCGTGGGTTTTTTTGGGAATGGGATCAGTGGCATCATCAGTACCTGCCCGTGCACTATCAGGTTGCAGCCGATTACTACAAGCATCGCCAGCGTTTGCACGTATTGACTGCAGTCAATGAATTTAAGGCGCCCCTGTTTATCGCGCACGCTCTTGACGACAATATTGTCCCTCCCACCATGGCGCTCGAAATTGCCGAACGCCATGAACGTACAGAAAGCCTCATTCTTCATCGAGGCGGCCACCTGCTTGGGATGACGCACCCCTGGCGCGATCCACATCTCCCGCCGGCGCTAAAACGCGTCGTTGAAGGCACTTGCAACTTCTTTCTGCGCCTACCGTAGTACAGAGTGTAAAAAGTTGTTGATGCTATGGGCCGCGACTTAGGCAAAGGGAGTGGTAGCCCGCGACCGCGGGTGGGTAGATTTTAGC
>JBFIDQ010000339.1:0-2626 GCA_041603795.1 Chlamydiales bacterium | reverse complement strand
AGGTATTGGTCGCCCTGTGGCAGCTTCAGCTGGCCTTTAGCCATGAGCTCCCGCCTGCCCCTGAAATATGCTATAATACCAATAGAAGAGGGGACATCTCTAAATTGCAGGAAGTGGGGACATTTCTACTTTGCAATGACATAAAAATTACAAAAAATAAAAGATGTTATTATATTTCAGGTGTTATTTATTAAAACTCAGCGTGGCCGGGGGTGCGAGGGAACGGAATGACATCGCGGATGTTCTCCATTCCCGTGGCGAACTGGACCAGGCGCTCGAACCCGACCCCGTAGCCAGAGTGAGGGACGCTACCGTACTTGCGTAGCTCTAGGTACCACCAGTATGCCTCCTCCTCGAGCTTGTTGGCTCGGATCTTTTCTAGCAGCACGTCGTGGCGCTCCTCGCGCTGGCTGCCGCCAGCCAATTCGCCTATTCCCGGTACCAGAAGGTCCATCGCCGCAACCGTTTTTTCGTCATCATTGGCGCGCATATAGAACGCCTTGATGCGTGCCGGGTAGTCGCTGAGGATCACCGGCTTCTTACAATGCTGCTCCGTGAGGTAGCGCTCGTGCTCAGATTGTAAATCGACGCCCCATTCCACAGGAAATTCGAATTTCTGCCCCGATTTGGTCAGAATATCGACGGCTTCACTATAAGTAAGGCGTTCAAATGGCTGCGCAACAACCTGCTCAAGCTTCTCGATGAGGCCCTTATCGACAAAGCGATTGAAAAGATCCAGGTCCTCTTGGCAGTTTTCCAGAACGTGGCGCACCACATATTGTAGGTAGGCCTCCGCATTGTTCATGTTGTCCGCTAGATCAGCAAAAGCCATTTCGGGCTCAATCATCCAGAATTCGGCCAGGTGGCGACTCGTATTGGAATTTTCCGCGCGGAAGGTCGGACCAAATGTATAGACATCCGAGAGGGCCGTCGCGTAAATTTCTGCGTTGAGCTGACCAGAACAGGTGAGAAAAGCTGGCTTTTCAAAAAAATCCTTCTCGTAGCTCTGCGCCTTGCTCGCCGACGGATCAAGAGTCGTCACTCGAAAAAGCTCACCAGCGCCTTCGCAGTCAGATGCCGTAATCACTGGACTATTGAGGTAGAGAAAGCCATTTTCCTGGAAAAACTTGTGTGTGGCGAAAGATAGGGCGTTGCGGACACGAGTGACCGCACCAATGGTATTGGTTCTTGGACGCAGGTGTGCAATGGTGCGAAGGAACTCGAACGAGTGGCGTTTTTTCTGTAGCGGATAGGTTTCTGCGTCGCAGAGACCCACAATCCGTACGTCCTTTGCCTTGAGTTCAACAGATTGTCCCTTACCAGGGCTTTCCACTACCTCGCCCGAAACGGCTATCGCAGCGCCCGTTGTCAGATCCTTCGTGAGAGCCTCGTAGTTCGGCAGGTCCGCGTCCGCTACAATCTGCAGGTTGGCGAGAGAAGAGCCGTCATTGACCTCGATGAAGGAAAACGTCTTCTGGTGCCGAACCGTACGGATCCATCCTTTTACGGTGACCGTTTCGCCGACGAGCTTATTTCCACTGGTGCGCACCTCTTTTACTCGGTAGCGGCGTGTAGCAAGTTCTGTGGTCATTTGGATGTTCTCTCTTTTGCAAATGCTCTGAGCATTTTAATTTCTTTTTCCCAGTTTTCAGGACCACCAGGAGTTTCTAGATACTTGGGGAGGTGGCGCAGCCGCGGGTCTTGCATCATCACCTTGAAGCAGTCGATGCCAATTTCCCCCTCACCAAGTGGTGCATGGCGATCACGCCGTGATCCCAACGGCTTCATCGAGTCGTTTACGTGCAGCGCATAGAGATGTTGGAGTCCGACGACATCATCAAACGTGTTCAGCGTCACATCCCATGCAGCAGCGTCGCGGATGTCATAGCCAGCAGCGAAAATATGGCACGTGTCGATGCAGACGCCTACAGGAACACGGTCCTTGGTTCGATCGATGATGTAGGCAAGTTCATCGAATTGCCACCCCATATTTGTTCCCTGCCCAGCCGTTGCCTCCAAAAGGAGTCGTAGCGAAGAGTCGGCAGTAAGCGATTCCACTTCAAGAAGGCTCTCAACGATCTTATCGAGGCACGCCTCGGGTGACTCCTTTAGGTACGAGCCAGGATGAAAATTACAGTAGGTGATGCCAAGGGCAAGGCAGCGCTCAATTTCTTCGCGGAAGGCCTTGCGGCTTTTTACGAGATTTTCAGCGACCGGTGCCCCTAGATTAATGAGGTAGCTATCGTGACTCATGATCTCACGCAATCCCGTCTCCGACAGCGTAGCATGCCACTTGTCGATGTCCTCTTGCGAAAGCCCCTTGGGGGTCCACTGCCTCTGATTTGCAGTAAAGATTTGTACAGTGGTGGCGCCAATACGTTGCCCCTCAAGAAGAGCGTTGAACGCGCCCCCCGCGGCAGACGTGTGCGCACCAATAAGAAGTGTTTCGGTATCTGACATGCCAACAAGTTTACCACCGAAGGGATTTTTAAGGGACCCATAAGGTGCCCTGAGACCTGAGCAGGGCAATTGCATTATATAAATAAATCCAATATCAGCCGTAAGCACCTACGAATATGCCTTAAGCGATTCTCTCGCAGGAGCTTGTGAGTGATTTCATTTTTTT
>JBFIDQ010000338.1:0-2629 GCA_041603795.1 Chlamydiales bacterium | reverse complement strand
GTGTTGGGGCGCTAATAACCAAACGCTCCTCTTTGCGTACCTTTGCGCCTCAGCGCCTTTGCGTCGAAAAAAAATGAAATCACTCACAAGCTCCTGCTAGAGAATCGCTTAAGGTTTATATCGAACTTCTTGAGCTCCCTATTAAAATTATACTCATAATGCGATTGCCCTGGCAGCCCGAAGCGAACCCTTGTTTTCTAGTCCAAATCAAAGTATACTTTTTGGTCTATGAATGAAGAAATTGAAATAAAAATTGAATCGATGGGATCTTCTGGTGAAGGTGTCGGTCGACATGATGGAATCCCCTATTTTGTTGAGGGCGCTCTTCCTGGGGAGCGAGTGACTGCGCGCATTCAACGTAGGCAAGCTCGGTATGGCAAAGGCGACGTCGACCAAATATTAGAGCCCTCACCCGATCGAGTGAAAGCTCCCTGTCCCCTTTTTGGACGCTGTGGAGGCTGCCAACTCATGCATCTGTCTGCTGCTGGACAGCTTGCTAGCAAGCGACAAAAGGTAGTCGACGCTCTTCAGCGTATCGGTCATCTTGATGCATCAGTTGAACCGTGCCTCCCCTCCCCAAAAGAACTGCACTATCGAAACAAGATCCAGCTTCCTATCGGCCCTGACGGCGCTCCCGGCTTGTATGCCAGGGGCAGTCATCAAGTGGTGCCTATCGATGAGTGTCTCATCCATTGTGAGCAAGGCGAATCGGTCTACAAGGCGGTACGCGACGCCCTCAAACAATCTGATTTGATTCCCTATGATGAAGCTACTGGGCGTGGAGACCTCCGCCACGTAATGATTCGCAGTGCAGAACGCACCGAGGAAAGCCTAATCGTACTTGTGGGCACTGGACGCAACGCACACAAATTCCGCAAGTTGGCTGCTAGTCTAATTGAATACCCCCTTATAAAAGGCGTCGTCAGCTGCACCAATCGTCAGCGCAGCAACACCATTCTTTCATCCGACTTCACCCTTCTTGCTGGACAAGCGACCATTGAAGAGCAGATATGCGGCCTCACGTTTGAGGTTTCGCCGCGTGCATTTTTCCAGGTAAATAGTGAGCAGGCTGAAAAACTCTATAAAATTGCCATCGGATTCGCCGAGCTCAGTGGAACAGAGCGTGTTGTTGATGCCTACTGCGGAGTTGGCACCCTAACTCTGATTGCCGCCTCGAAATCACTCACTGTTGTGGGTATAGAGGTGGTTCCAGAAGCCATTGAAGACGCCAAAAAGAACGCACAGCGCAACAGTATCGAAAACACATCCTTTGTTTGTGAAACAGTTGAGAAGGCCCTGGGGCAATTGGAATCTGCTGACGTCGTCTTTCTCAATCCCCCGAGAAAAGGGTGCCATCAAGATGTTCTTGAGGCCCTCCTGAAGCATGGCCCAGAACGAATTATTTATATCTCATGTGACCCAGCCACTCTCGCCAGAGACCTTCGAGTACTGTCTCAAGGCTACGCTATCGACCGCGTCCAGCCCCTTGATATGTTTCCGCAGACTGCTCACGTAGAGACCATTGTCAGTCTTACAAAGACAGGCTCACCTGCTGATCCAGCCCATTTAAGGGAATAACCTCAGTGCTGGAAAATGCTACGTACCGTGTCATCCATAAAAATGGCTAGGTAGAACAGAAAGGTCACCACAAGAAGAGGCTTGCCACATGGAACTAGGCGAACCGACCCTTCATTGCGACGGTAGCGGAGTACCCAGACCAGTGCTACGGGAATCATCCCATTGATGATCGTGTCGCCAAATCCACCCGTAGCATCTAGCGCGGACGTAAAGATGCGCTCGAAATAGACCACTCCAAGGCCCGTTGGGATCACGACCAAAAGCGTTAAGACTAGCGCTTCCCAGCGCTGTTCTTTGATATGGAGGGAGTCCGAAAGGAAGTCCTCCAACCCCAGAGCCATACCCAAAAAAGAGGTTGCCACTGCAAAAAAGGCGAAGAACTGTGCGATTTTGGCCACGGCGGGAGAGCTCACGGCAGCCGAAAAGTAGCTTGTGGCAGGATCCCCTTGTGCTAGCGCTACCGCCAGATCTTCCTGGGGTACGGTTCCAAGAACAAGCCACTGCCAAACCAGATAGAACAAGAGTGTAAGTGTGGTGCCTCCCAAGAGTGCTGTCCGTACCGAACGCACCTCATACTCGAGGTAGCTGGTGAGAGTAGGAACAAGAAATACCTGAAAAGAAAAAGCGGTGAGCACAATGGGGAAGGCCGGAAGGAGTCCGGACCACTGAGCCCTCTGCAAATTTTCCATTTGAACATCATCATGACCGATTGCAAGAAGTCCCAAATATGCGACCAGCATGCCTACAAAAAGAAGCGTATTGACCCGCTCCACTGCGGCCGTTTTCCATAGAAGGAAGGCCCCAAAGAGGCAAGTAAAGAGAAGCTGACCACTCGTAACGCTTGTTCCCAGTACGGCGGACAGCTGAATACCTCCAGCGTAGGCGTAGGCGATGAGGCTCGCATACGTTACGAAAGCGAAAAGGGCGCCATTGAGTCCTTTGAACCATGAACCAAGCAGCTGTGACGAAATCGTCACAATGTGACTCCCTCGCTCCACGGTCATACACACTTCGAGATAAAGGAGGGCCGTGATGGTCATCATCAGCCAGG
>JBFIDQ010000337.1:0-2642 GCA_041603795.1 Chlamydiales bacterium | reverse complement strand
GCCAATCTTCAAGAACTTGAGTCTTTATCATACCAAAAAGAACCCGGAGTCGTTGTCTTGTCATCGGGTCGCATCTTCGCGGGACATACGTGGACGGGATATTTAATTCATAAATCGGGTTACGGAACGGGAAAGGAGAGCGAGGGTGTCCAAAACGTGTGGGCAGCTGTGGCTCCGCACCTAAATGACGTGCGCGAAGCTTGTCAGGAGATTCGAACTTCATTCTCTGAAAAGCTGCCTGCGAAATCGAAACATCTGGTGGCTAATTTTCAGAATACCTATGCGACTTTGGATATGGGTCGAATTCATCGCACGGCGGGCTCTATTGCCAAGGTCGATTTACCAAAAGTTTGCGACCCCTTCAACGAGATGGTTCGGGAGACCAATGCTCTCTTTTCTCTTATTTTGCTCGACCAGGAAATTCCCATTTCACTCATTCGTTCTAGCGCTCGCCGCAACCCAACGGACTTAGCTGCTCGTTTGAATAAATGTAAGCTGGCACCGGATCGTATTCATCAGGCACTAACCGTTCTTTACCGCGATCGTTACGCCCATGTGGAACACGATCTGCGGGCAGCAGGTTGCCGCGTATGGGATGGGGAGGACGCTGAACAATTGGCGTACCGTGATCAATTTAAGGGGCACATTCGTATGTTCGGGGAGTGCAGACATGACTTTCGAGTCTATCCATTGGATGGCGGCGGTTTCCGTATAGTAGGTCCCAATCGAGTAACGCTGGCCAGCTACCTAAGCAAAGAAGGACGCACCGCCTTTAGGGAATTTGACTCATTGCCGGACGCTGAGATAGGAGAGTTGGGCAGGTATGCTATTTTACCCAAGCTTTCACAGATTAGCTTTAGAGATGTTGTCACCATTACCGCCATCGTCTCCAAATTACTCAGGCAGCAAGCTCTTCCGGATCCACTTTCTCTCGCCTCCTTTGAAAAGGGTCCCGACGGAACACCGTATCTCACAGGGGTTGTCAAAAAGGGTCCATTTGATTTCCTTACTCTGGAGTCTTTTGTTAGAAACAACACACTACTCCGGACCAAGCCTTATTTAAAGGTGATGAAGGACTCTGGACTGGATCAGCACGAGATGGCAAAGCGCTTTCGTGATGTTTCTCAACAGATTGTTGAGAGCGCCAAAAAAGTACCGGATGAGGTCCTTCAAAAGCAGTTTCCTGAGGCTATCTATGTAGCGGAGGCAAAGAAGATGGCCAAGGCCCTTTTGGCTTTCCGTTTTCAGCTTGTAAGAGCGATGCGCACCGGTCTTCCAGGAGGGGATACGCTTGCGTTTGACGAGACCGTAGCGGCAATGAAGAAAAAAATTCAGAGAGACCTTCGGGGAAGTGTGATTTTAGGGAACTGGTTTGACGATGTCCTCAAGTTAATCCAAGACAACCGCCGTTCCATGGCGTCCGATATCTTGTTCACGACGATAGGAAAAAAAGTCTAAGGGACTTTCATAGGTGCACTTGCCAGCGATCTCAATATTGCTAGTGGATACACCTGCGGCGACCAGCTGATGGCGTGACAACGCCCAAAAATCGAAGTAGGTCGGTTTGACCTGAAACCCCCAATACTCTTCCGGAATCTCTTCGCGATAGTTGCGAAACTCCGCTGCAGAGGGACCGAGACTTGGCGAGATGGACACCAAAAGATCAACAGGCTTGCTGCCATAACGATCGTGCATCGCCTGTATGGCCTTGCCGTAGATATTCTGAACACTTCCTCGCCACCCTGAATGAACAGCGCAGACGGCGTGGCCCCTTGGGTCATAGAGGACAGCTGCCTGACAGTCGGCGTGGCGTATCAATAATCCCACCCCAGGGTGGTCCGTCATGAGTCCATCGCAATTGCCCACGATCTGTGGCGATTGAGGGGTTACTTCTTGTAGCTCTGTACCATGGACCTGATTTCCCCAATGTAGGGGGGAGCAATTCAACTGTTCTTGGGCGACTTTCACATTTCTCCACTCAGATAGGTCGAGGTCACGTAGGAACGTTGTCGATTGAAGTGGTTGATGTTGAAAGAGTTTGTAGTTCAGCTGCCGAAAGGTGTGCCGGGGTGGTGTTTCCATACTTATTCAGAATAGGTGCTAGTGGTCTAAATTGATAACCTCAGGCGGCGAAAAGGGTCTCTATGCGGCCTGCTCGGCCAAAGCTTGGTAAAGAAATGTAGGTGAGAGATCAGCGCCATTTGGCCAACAAACCGTGCCAAGTTCTTCATCTAGAAAAGCTTTCATAAAATAAACAGGGTCTTCTAGGGGTTTTAGAATGCCTTCGAACTCAAGATGTTTCGATAAGTCGAGTTTCCCTTCTGTTCCATCCTCAAAACGCAAATGAATTGAATGTGGCCCTGTTACTTTTGCATACACGACGTCGTACAACATAGCCTACTCCAGAGGTGGGATTTTTTTGGCTCTGCTTCTAGCTCGCCTCGGACCCCATTTTTAGTCAATTTTGATGGATAAGTCTACAGCCAATCTGGTGTCGCCAGGGCAGTTTCGTAGTTAATATAATTGTAACAAAGCTCCCGAAAGCTCCCGTCCGAACCTTAAACGGTTCTTTTTCATTAGTTTGCGACTGATTCCATTTTTTTCGACGCAAAGACGGTAAGGCGCAAAGGTTCGCAAAGGAG
>JBFIDQ010000336.1:0-2646 GCA_041603795.1 Chlamydiales bacterium | reverse complement strand
CCGCGCTGCGGGAGCAGCGCCGGAAGGTCCCTGGCAATTTGGATGGTTTTAGTTTCCTATAGAGTGGCTGTCTGACCTCTGCTCGATCACTCGACGCATAACGATTCGCCAGCGCTGCTGCCGCAGCGCGGATTCTTTTAACCACTGTACCCCAGGTTCCACCTGCGCTCCACCTGGGGCTAGATGCCGCTGCTGCTGCCGCAGCAAAGAAGCCCCAACCCCTCCCCAAAGGCCAAGCCGCAGCTATAGGCTGGAAGCATGTCTTATGATAGGCTTTTTTTTTGAGAAAAAAGAATCGCCTCTGCTTTGCGTTACACCCGGCGTGAGGTCGCTAGTAGCGACAGAAATCTTGATATGCCATCATTCTATGCCGTTCCTTCGGAACTCTATCACTTTTTCGTACACACCTATGGCTCACGCCATAGGCTATAGGTATGCCGAGGCGTTGCCTCTAGAAATCGGCGATTATTTGTGTAGGGCATAGGTACTTCTTGAGAAGCTGCTTCTTGAGGTTAACCCAATTTTCTGTATTGTTAGATTTGACAATTAAATTTTTTATATATAAAATACATTAATAGGGGCTTAATTCGGTTTATATTGACGAGCTCTCTATTTATTAAAATTGCAAAAGTGGGGTCAAGAAATGCCCAAGAAGATTTCAGGCGAAATGCCAGAATACGTGACTTTAAACGATCCCTCTCAAAAAGCGGAAGCCTCACAGCGCTCGAAAAAAACCAGCAGTGTTGCTGGCAAAGCACTGCCGACTAGTTCTAGGTCGAGTGCAACGGTTGAACGCGAGACGGCTGGGTTTAAGAGGTCGCATCCAGAGGCTCTTTATGACATCGATTTCGTCTGCCAAAAAATCATTTCGGTAGTAGGTGGGGCGATCGACGTTGCCATTGAAATGGTGGAAAATTTGTGTCAAAGCCGGGATCCTCGATTCAATGCAGAGGTCAAGGGGGTCGGAAGCTATACCTTTGATGGCGCAGGTGTTGTTGGGAAGTTGAAGGAGTTGCAGACTAAAGAAACTGCTAGAAAGCAGGAAAAGGTCGAAAAAGGAAGGGCCTCGGTTTTTGGCACGCAGAAAAAAAGTGCCAAGGGGGGCTCTTTTGAAAAACTCCAACGAAAGGTCGCAATGCAACTTGTTGGTTTGGTCAATCGTAATGATGTGACGGTCAAAAGCACGAGTGGCTATGAAATAACGCAGCGAACGGGTCATGCTGAAACCGTGTTTGACACGGAGGGAAACCCTTATACGTCACTTTCGAGTCAGCAAACAGCGGCCAGTGCCGAAATACCGAAGCATGAAAGGGATGCCAGGACGGTTGCCAACACTTCTATTCTTACCGGCAGTGATGATAGTGTTGTTTGTACTCGATCAGGAAAGACTCAGAAGCCGCATCTTCAGGAACAGCGTTCTCAGTTTGATATCGTAGCTCGAGCGGAAGCGACCACCTCTAAGCGCTTAAAAAAAATGAAGGACGGTGAGTGTGTCAATGGTCTGGCCTGTGAAATACATGGAAAGAAAAGGATCTTTGTCTATCAACCGATGCTGTTCAGTATGATGGATAGTGCACAGCTTAAGGCTGTCGGCACCTCCTTACAGGGGTTCGCAAAGCGAGTTGTGAAACGCAGTACTAAGCCTCCCATCGAGAACGAGCGGGTATTCCTGCAGAAGATGAAGAAGGCGAATGTTGATCGATTTTCGGTAGGACAGCCAGGGGTAAATAAAGGTACCCCACCCTTTCGCACTCACAATATTGTGCTAGGCGATGGTGAACAATTCGAGGTGCATGAACTTCCAGCCATTATTCAAAACCACGTCTACTCAAGTCAGGCAAACAGTGCCGAAAATAGAAAAGCGGCAAAGAAAGCAAATATTGATGGGCAGATGAAAATGCTCGATAGGCTTCTCTTGAAGCACCCGAGCCTATTCCAAAAGCAAGAGTATGAAGATCTGAAAAACAATCTAGATGACCCTGAGTCAATTACCGTCATTATGAAGCAAGTTCTTGGAAGAGTGGAGGGACCCAAAGATTCCGGCTTGCATATGGTGATTCAGGCTTTTCATGCCAATTTGGCAGGCATACCTCTACCTAGGAAGGCGTCGAAAAACCTGCTTGAGGTACAAAAAGCCATGTATGACCGTTCAGATTCCGCCGCCGATTTTGCTCATTGGGCAGCGATACAGGCGGACTACTTAGGGCTTTCCTTTTCTCCACAGTGCAAGAGTGGCAATGATCGCACGGCATCTGCGGTGGCTACGGCTGCCGCGAGAAAAATATACAAGCAAGCACATGGGGGAAAGGAGTACAACCCGGAGTCGTGCACGGCGAGCAAGAGAGAAGAGTATGCAAGGTACTACTCAGACGCCCTGAGGGAGTTTGGGTTCTCCAACACTGAAGCGTCTCGAGGACCCGTAAAAGGTGATCGCAGCAGCATCAAGATTGCCAAAAGCAGGGCTGCGCATAAATACTATAGAGAACCGATAAATGGGGGTGAGCATGTGAGAGTAAGGAACTATGGAATATTTCAGTAAGTCACATGTTCTCAGACAAACGTCTTCACATTGACCTTACGCGCGCCTAGGAGGTGGGTGTCTTCTGCCCTCAGCTCAAATGCGCCGATGCGTATGGTGTCCCCTGG
>JBFIDQ010000335.1:0-2657 GCA_041603795.1 Chlamydiales bacterium | reverse complement strand
CGGTGCCGTGTCGATCGACCAGCCAATCGCTAAACTTTTGCTCTAGCTCTCTCCATATGGGCTTGGGAACCACCTTTTGGTTTGTCGTCCAAAAGAAGAGACTGTCTTCATTGAGGATTTCAAAAAAGGCAACTGAGGGGTCTTCTGCGAGGCTTTTATTCGTGTGCTTGTTGGTGGCGCTGAGAAGGGTCTCCATCCAGTTGAAATAGGTCCGTTGCATCTTTTCGTGCCAAAAGAGGAGGGTATAGGGGGTTTTGTTGGAGTTTGTTTTGTACTCGTCAAGAGCAAGCTGTTTTTGGGCGTTGACCCAGCTGGGGAAGTAGATGGAGAGGTAGGTGTAGATCCCTTCCTCCTGTAGAATGGCAACAAGCTGGTGCACCTTGGCAATGTATTCGGGTGAGATGTCAGAGCTCACGCCAGAACGCGCAATTTTGGTATGGACTCTGACGAGGTTGAATCCTAGCTTGGCAAGGCGCCTAGCAAAATAGTGGATAGAATCGGCGTCTTGTCCGAGAACCTCCCATGGGATGTTGATTCCCCAAAAACGGACGGGGGTGCCGTCGCCTAGGGTGAGATTGCCCTCCTTCGTGCGCTTGACTCTTCCTGAAATTCCGGCGCGAGTTTCATTGAGTGAGCGGAAGTCCCAAGCGGATGCGTCGGAAAAGCGATCTAGCTCGGGCTCAAAGGCAAACCACCCGTTGCTGGTGGCTCCTGATTGCTCACCGGGGCGCCACTTGCCGCGAGGTTGGAAGGGCCGCGGGGAGAGGAGAAAGCAGTCGAATGCTGCAGAGATGTTCTTATTATTGGCTGGACGCGTGAGTTCGATCGTGAAGTCGTGTTCTCCCTCGGAAAGCTCGACTTTTCCCAGAGAAACCCAGTTGGCTGCGACGTGTTTACGCATGGAAACGGAGTCAGCTAGGGCGTGTCCCGGACTCAGATTTTTCCATGGGGTGCCGTCGAAATTCCAGCGAAAGGGGCCATGCATCCAGAATTTGCGTACCCAGAGGTGGTAGGTGCGGCTGGAAGGGACCACTACCTTATATGTTGCAAAAGGTAGTTTCTTGGGGAGAATTCCTGAGAAGGTAAGCCAGTTTTCGTCGGATAGTAGCTCTTTTTCAAAGGGTTGCGGGGCAAGCCATGTGGATTTTGGAAAGTTGGTGAGGGCGGGGCTCTCTCCTTCCCACCATATGTACTCGGTCTCGTTAGCTTGTAGGAGGGATGAGTGCAAGAGGATCAGAAGGTAGAAAAGCATGGTGAAGCTCCGTGGCCGATAGGGTATCGTTTTTTTATATTGAGTGCTACAATCCAGCTTGTATGGAACAGGAAGAACTAGGGACCAATCGCGCCGCTGTGGTCAAGGCGCTGGGTAAGAAGAAGCTCCTTCATGCTCTCCAGCAGATGCTCCGCATCCGTAATCTGGAGATTCGTGGGGAGGCGGCCTATCAACAGGGTGAGGTCGGCGGATTTTATCACGCCTACATCGGACAAGAAGCGGTGCAAACCGCTCTGGTAGAAGTTGTCGGTTCCACCAGCTGGTACTCGGCTTCCTATCGTGTTCACGCGTTAGCCCTTCTATTGGGAGCGACGCCCAACGAGATTATGGCTGAGTTCTATGGTCGGGAGACAGGCAACGCGAAGGGGCGTGGCGGGTCAATGCACCTTTATACGGAAACACTTCTAGGTGGTGCGGGCATCGTCGGTGGACAGATCCCCATCGGGACGGGTGCGGGATTTTCTCTCAAATACTTGGGTGAAAAGGACAAAATTGCGGTGACCATCCTTGGCGATGGGGCCGTAGCGCAGGGAACTTTTCATGAATCACTAAATATTGCCTCTCTATGGGACCTGCCTTGCCTCTACCTTATTGAAAATAATCATTGGGGTATGGGAACGGGAGTCGATCGAGCGATCTCGGTGAAGCGATTGGCGGAAGAAAAAGCACCAGGCTATGGGATGAAGGGCTACACCCTGGATGGAATGGATTTCTTCGCGTGTTACGAGGGATTCAAGAAGATCCGTGATGAGATGCTGGCAACGGAGCGCCCAGCGGTGGTTGAAGTAGTCACTGAGCGGTTTCGTGGTCACTCTGTTTCTGATCCGGCCCTCTACCGCTCCAAGGAGGAGTTGGGATGCGCCATGGAACGAGATCCGATTGTGCTCCTTAAAGATGCTCTCGTCGAGGAGAAGATGCTCGATGAGGAGGCGTTTAAGGCGATGAATAAGGAAGCAAAGGAAGAGATTCTGGCTGCGGTTAAGTTTGCGGAGGAGAGTCCGTGGCCTGACCCGATGTCACTTGAGGAGGGTGTCTATGCCCCCTGAAATGCAAGAGGTGGAGCTTCGCGAGGCGCTGAGGCAAGCTCTCGATGAGGAGATGACGCGTGATGATCGGGTCTTCTTAATTGGCGAGGAGGTGGCCGAGTACAACGGCGCTTATAAGGTCACAAAGGGGCTTCTCGACAAGTGGGGGGCGAAGCGAGTTGTCGATACTCCAATTGCGGAAGCTGGATTCGCAGGACTTAGCATCGGCGCTGCAATGACGGGATTACGTCCTGTTGTGGAATTCATGAGCTTCAATTTTTCTTTCGTTGCTGCTGACCAGCTCATCTCCAACGCATGCAAGATGCACTATATGTCGGGTGGCCGCTTTTCTGTCCCTG
>JBFIDQ010000334.1:0-2668 GCA_041603795.1 Chlamydiales bacterium | reverse complement strand
GGGAAGAGCATTGTTCGCTATCTATTTTGTGATGGAGCGCCAACCTGCCCCGAGAACGTGCCGCGAGGTTTCGATGTGATCAAAGAGATATCGAAATTGGTCGTAAACAGAAAGTCGCCTGAGGACAACCCCGTGGGCTTGATCTCCATAGGACCCGATGCGGACTGGCTAAATGTACTGGATGAGTGTGCTCCATTCTGCTCGGAGTCAGATGACTTCGCGACAGAACGCGCCGAGGTACTATTGGATCAGGGTCAAGGCATGCCGTTTACGCCTGGTTTCCATCTGGTCACCCAAATTGTCGGCGCCATGTTTCCCGACACTCTGGACGCCATGGACGAGTGCGTTCCGTGTACGAAACCAGCCTATGACAACCTCCTTGGGTATGTGACCACCAAAGAGGCTTACACGTACTATCTAACCGAATTTTTGAACGCCCAGCTACGCCGACCGTCGAAGACAATGCTAGACAGGTTCAAAAAGAATTGGAATTGGGCAGCGCACCTAGAGTCGTTCTATAACCCACCCAAGAGCGGAAAAATCAAAGTCGTTGAGGACTACCGAGCGCAGCTAAAACAGATATCGCGCATGACCCATTATAGCGAAGAGAAAAAACACTCCCGCTAGAAAATCCAAAAGTGAGCGATGCCAATGTCTTGTATTTGGCACCGCTCACAAATATGGCCCACGGCACCAGCTTCCAAGATCCAACGCCCTCAGAACTTCCGGGCCGAAAATGCAAACAGCGCCTCTCCCATCAATCTTAGCCCTACGAGTTGGAGCTTCTGCGCGACCCCATTAGCGGTTGCCTGAAAACCATGCCTTGGCTTTTTTCAGAAAATTTGTAGATTTTGCTCCCGACTTCGCTCGAGCTTGGTCCCAGCGCAAGCTTTGACGACGCATGGCATCCGTTAAGTTTTTCGATCGGTTTACCTGGGCTTGTAAGTCCCTGACCTGACCTCGAAACCTAATTCCACGGACGTCCACCTTTTCGCGCTTTCGAACTCGCTGCCCTCTAAACAAGGCCTGAAGTTTAGTAGCAGCCGATCCTTTCCTCTTTTGTTCGCGTCGAACACGAGTCCCTTTCCACCAAGCCTGGATTTTCATCACCGCTAGCTCTTCCTCCGATCTAGGAAAGTCCTCAAAGATCTCATCATGACGATCGAAAAGCTCTGTAGCACATATAACGCCTTGCGTTCCAGTAGCGTAGGGATTTTTCGTTCCAAGCACCACAGCCCTAATTGAATATTGAACACGATCGCATCCTTCCCAGAATTTCCATCTAGCCCGGTTATATTTACTCTGAACTACCTCCCGCTGCGTCACAACACCACTAGCTGCTTGACGTGCAATTTTCCTTGTGAGCATTTCTGACGCCAAGGCGCCCACTTCAAACCCTACTGTTTTGAGTGGACTGCTTGCCTGTGCCTTAAAACCACGTAGCCCTTGCTGGATTGTTGTGATGCAGAGCTTGCGACACTGCGCGACCTTGAAGTATTTGATGGGATTAAATATGACCTTTTTATTCGAATAGGCATCTGACGGCATTTTTCGGTCAAGGGATGCCATATCGTTCTCAATGACAAGCGCCTTTCCTTCGGCAGCCCCAGGGCGATGCTCGTCGAGATACTGATCAACCGTTGTTTTTAGTAAGGGCCTCAAGTACTCCTCTAGTTCTGGCTGAGAGCCGCCTAATAGGAGTCGATAACCTTGGAAATTTTGCAATAAATTATGTGTCGCATAACCTGCTCCCGCTACCGTCAAGCTTATGGTGGCAATCGTAGCAACGACCGATGTGACCTCAAGTCCAACCAAAGAAAGCGGAGACGCACCAAGTGCGTAGCCAAGGGCAAGAGTTGTCCCAGTGCTGGTAAGCGACCGTCCCTGCCATGAGCGTAGCGAACGTTGGCAAAGACTGTTTTCAGCGCCTTCAGGACTCGTCGCTACAGACTGAACGAGCCTGTCTACCCCAACGCTGGAAACTGCAAGCACAAAGGCTGTGCCCGGAGATACTACTGTGGCTAGACCTGCGGTTGCCGGCGACGTCACAACCCGTGTGGCTAGATATCCAGAAAACGCCAGGTCAGAAGGTTCTGGTCTTTTGCAAGAATTATTTGAAATAGGAGAAAATGACATAAACACACCTATAATTTATTTTTAATATAGGCTGATTATATCATTTAATTATTAACATAATATAAACATTATTTAAAGAAAGGGCGCATGCTGCAGGGCGATTTTACCAGTCAGAACTTGATAGTAGAGACACTTTAGTTTGAGCTGATGATCTGGGGGCTGCAGGAGCAGCCGCGGCACCTAGCACAGCGTGTAAAAAATTCTTGATAACATAGGCCGCGATTTAGGCAAAGGGAGTGGTAACCCGCGAGAGCGGGTGGGTAGATTTTAGCCCATGGCAAGAGCAGCTCGCGGATGCGAGCAAACGCAGCCGTGGGTATTGGCAAAAAATAATTGCACCCGCGATAGCGGGTGCCCGGAACGGCGCCCTGAGGATCCGATGCGCACGTTCCTAGTACCCGCTCTCGCGGGTACAATTGGTTTTTTGCCAATACCCACGGTTGCGCTTGCTCGCATCCGCGAGCTGCTCTTACCGTGGGCTAAAATCTACCCACCCGCCGTCGCGGGCTACCACTCCCATTGCCTAAGTCGC
>JBFIDQ010000333.1:0-2693 GCA_041603795.1 Chlamydiales bacterium | reverse complement strand
GTAAGCGTCAAAGGAGCCCATCTTTTGCCTGATCTCCTCAGCTGATACCTTGTCGTCCATCAAACAACCGATGGAGGATCATATGTCCAAAGCGAATCTAGAGAAGAAACAACACTGGCAGGGGCGGATTGATGCCTGGAAGGAGTCGGGACTCAGTGCCACTCGATGGTGCAGGGAAAACGATACGGCACAATCCACATTCAATTATTGGAAGAAGCAACTCCGGCAAAATCCCCAGCAGGAATCTGAGGCAGGCTTTACCGAGCTTGCACTTGACACAGATACGGCTGTTGAATCGGGACTTGAGATTCATGTAGGGCAAGTAGCAATCCGTTTGCGACATGATTTTGACGCACCTACCCTTAACCGAGTACTGCAATTGCTTGGAGGGCTATCATGATCAGCATCTCCACGCAGGCGTGCCTGTTCCTCTTCGAAAGCCCGGTGAACATGCTGAAGAGCTTTGAGGGACTTTCCACTCTGGTTGACAATGCTTTCCCGGGAGAATTAATGAGGGGCTACTTTATTTTCCTCAATCGGACTCGAGACCGCATGAAGGTTCTCTACTGGGACGGTGATGGCTTTTCTATTTGGTATAAGCGGCTCGAGAAGGGTTCGTTTTTGCGGCAAAAGAATGGGTCGATCGAGCTGCAGCGACGTGAGTTTTTCATGCTTCTGGAAGGGGTTACGCCCATGAAATTTCAGCGTCGATTTTCTTTGGAATAGGTGTGCTTTTTCTGGCTTCAGAAGGTACTCTGAGGTATAATTAGCACCATGACAGCGGCGATAAAACCAGACCAAACTCTACCATTATCCGAGGTGGACCAGCTAAAGGAGAAGCTGGCTTCAAGCGAGGATAAGATCAAATGGCTAGAGGAAAAGATCACCTGGTTTGAGCGTCAGGTGTTCGGGAAGAAGTCGGAGCGCATCGTACAGCCAGAGAATGACGACATCAGATACCTACCCGGACTTGAGCCAGAGAACAACGGCGAGGGCGCGCCTAAGAAGCAGCATGTGCCGGCGCACACTCGCACGAAGGGCAACAAAAGAAACCCCAAGAACGACAACAGCAACGGGATTCTTATCCCCGAGGGACTTCCTGTAGAGCAAACTGTGCTCGACCTCCCAGAGGAAGAGAAGATTTGCCCTGAAACAGGTGAGAAAATGGTCAAGATTGGAGAGGAGGTCACAAGACAACTCGCCCATTGCTCTGGCCACTACTTCGTGAAAGAAACAATCCGCCCCAAATACGCACTTCCTTCGAAGGAAGAGGCAGGAATCTTCATCCAGGATCTCCCCGGTGGTATTCTCCCTCGCTCTCGTGTCGATGAAAGCCTACTGGCAGAGATTGTTACGCGAAAGTTTGCCGATCACCTTCCGCTCTATCGCCTTTCTGAGATCTTTTCTCGCGATGACGTGCAGCTAACGAGGCAACTCCTCTCGCAATGGCTTATTCGGCTTGGAAACACGCTCTCTCCTCTCTGCGACTTGATGCTCGAAGAGATCAAGAGATTTGGAGTAGGCTTTGTCGACGAGACGCCTATTAAGCTCCAAGTCAAGGGGAAGGGAAAATTGCAGCAGGCCTATATGTGGGTTCTTGTCGGAGGAGAAGGAGCCGATCCTCCCCATCGGGTCTACCAGTTCTGCGAGAACCGAAAACACCAAAACGCTTTCGATCTTATGGAAGGGTTCTTAGGGATATTTCACTCTGATAAGTATGGGGCCTACGAGAAGCTCGCCAAGAGGGATGGGCTCTTATGGCAGGCATGCTGGGCTCACATACGACGTAAGTTTGAAGAAGCGACGTCGGGAGATCTTGAGTTTCGGAAGATGGTCCTTCGCAAAATCCGCTATCTCTTTATGTTTGAGAGGATCGCGTGGTCCCGCGATGAGGCAGAGCGCCTTAGGATTCGTAAAGAGAAAGAGGAGCCAATTCTTGATCAGCTGATTAAGGAGATCAAGGCAAAGGTAGAGGAGGGCAAGCTTCTGCCGAAGTCGAAATTTAGCAAGGCTCTTAATTACGCTTACGGGCTGATCCCCTACATGAAGACCTACCTCACCAACCCGTATGCCCGAATGGATAACAATGTGGCAGAGCGCGCAATGCGCTCTCTCGCAATAGGGCGCAAGAATTGGCTCTTCGTTGGGAGTCTACAGGGCGGAAAGGCGACGGCGGTTCTTCTTTCTCTCGTTCAGACTTGCCGCGGCCTGGGGATCAATCCTCGCGAGTATCTAGAAGATATCATGCGTCGCTTCCACAGTCATCCTGCCAACCGGTTAGTAGAGCTGCTTCCTGATCGATGGGCTGCCGCCCATAAGAAAGAGCCTACCCCGACTAAGCCGCTTCACATCCGCTAAAAAACACCCCTCTCCTTCGAGGCTCATTGTGCCGCAGGGGAGAATTCCATCCAACATGGGCTCCTTTGACGGTTACTCACACAGGCCATTTCAGAAGGCTTTGCAGAAAGTCATCTCTGGTCTAACTGAACATCTTGAACCTGTTGGCCGTTCACAGTACATACTAGAGTCTGCATCAAACGCCAGCTCTGGATTAGCAAATCCCCCACTAGTCCCCCTGCACCGCCCAAATCACCCATTGCCAAAAAGAAAACCCACCTAAGCCGCTGGACCTAGGTGGGTTAGTCTGTTGCCTGAAAGAAGAATCGAACTCCCGACCTTCGCATTACGAATGC
>JBFIDQ010000332.1:0-2697 GCA_041603795.1 Chlamydiales bacterium | reverse complement strand
TCGCTAGAGAATTGCAGAGTGCTTTCTGAGCACTTATGGTCGTCGGCATGCGCTCGGTTTTCTCCCTTCTGATGTTGGTCCTGATTCCTCCGTGCGGCGACGCCGCTGCTCAGGAATGGACGCGCTTTCGCGGTCCGAATGGGTCTGCTGCCCAAGTCTCAAGTCAGCATATCCACTGCGTGGAGGCGTTATACGGTAATCTTCCCGGATTTAAAATCGTGACGCCGCGCAATGCATACGACGCAAAGGGATTGCTCAAGAGCGCCATTAGAGATAATAATCCGGTGCTCTTCCTGGAGAATGAGCTGACCTATGGCCACAAGATGGAAATTCCTACGGAGCCATATCTGATTCCGATAGGAAAGGCGCAAGTGGTCCAGGAAGGAAATGCGATCACGATTGTTTCACACAGTCGGATGGTGGATCTTTGTCTGGAAGCAGCAAAGGAAATTAAGGGTGCGGAGGTCATTGATCTGCGCACCATACGTCCCTTGGATATAACCACAGTGGCCAACTCTGTGCGGAAGACCGGGTCTTGTGTTGTGGTTGAGGAGGGACACCTCTTCGCGGGAATCGCCTCAGAGGTGGGCTTCCAAATCCAGGAGCATTGCTTCGATTTTCTCGACGCACCGGTGCGGCGAGTTTGTCAGCGAGAAACACCAATGCCTTATTCGCGCCAACTAGAAAGGGAGACGCTTCCCACAAAAGAGCGCATCCTACATGCTGTGCGTGGTACGCTCAACAGCTAGGAGACCCCCATGCCGTTTACCCTGAAAATGCCAAAACTGTCGCCAACTATGGACGCCGGTACGCTGGTTAGTTGGCGGAAAAAAGAAGGTGACCGCGTGGAGGCGGGGGAAACTCTTCTTGAGGTAGCTACGGATAAGGCGACGGTGGAGTACGAGGCAATCGATGAGGGATACCTGCGGAAGATTTTAGTATCCGAGGGTGGTGAGGCGCTGGTGAATCAGGCTCTGGCGGTCTTCACGGAGGAGCAGGGGGAAAGCATTGAGGGGTACGAGCCGGAAGGAATGAAGGTGCCGGAAGTTGCTGTGGAGACGGAGGTTGATGAGGTGGGGGCGGTAGGTGCACCGCAGCAGCCGGTGGCTGCAGGGGCAATGGCAGAGCCTGCGTTTCAGCCGGAACCGCCATTGGAGAACTATCGCTTTACTACGGCCGGAGCAGATCGCTTTTTTGCGTCGCCTTTGGCAAAAAAGGTGGCAAAGGACAAAGGCCTCGATCTCACAACAGTACAGGGTAGTGGTCCAAGGGGACGCGTGATGTCACGTGACCTCAACATGGCACAACCAGATGCCAAGGTGACCTTTGGAGACCGAAAGGTCCCAACGGCAGTTCCGGGGAGCTACGAGGAGGAGGGGCTTACGCCCATGCGGAAAATCGTTGGACAACGACTCCAAGAGGCAAAAACATTTATTCCGCATTTCTACGTGACCCAAACCTTCGATGCGCAGCCGCTCATGCGTGTGCGCACGGAACTCAAAACGTACGGAGTAAAGGTCACGTACAACGACTTCATCCTGCGCGCTTGCGCACTCGCTCTTAGAGAGCATCCCATTGTGAATAGCGGATTCAACAGCGTCAATCGTACCATTGTTCGTTATCAGACGATTGATATTGGCGTAGCAGTGAGCGTGGATGGCGGACTCTACACTCCAATTATCCGCCACGCTGACTACAAAAATGTGGGCGAGATTTCGGCTGAAGTGCGCGCTCTAGCGGCGCGAGCACGCGATAACAAGCTCGATCCGCAAGAATACAAGGGCGGATCTTTTACCATCTCAAATCTGGGGATGTACGGCATTGATGAGTTCACAGCAGTGATCAATCCGCCTCAGGCGGCAATCCTCGCCGTCGGTGGACTACAAGAGGTGCCAGTCGTCAAGGAGGGGAAGGTCGTGCCAGGTGCTACGATGAGTGTCACACTCTCCTCCGACCATCGAGTGATCGATGGCGCAGCGGCAGCGGATTTCCTCCGCACACTAAAATCACTCCTGGAAGCACCTAGCGGGCTACTTGTGTAGCCCGTTTATAATCACACGTTGAAACTGAGCTCAGCTATCTTCGTAATCTGATCTCTTTCGGTACCCGCATTTCCAGCGCCACAACAGTCGTTCCACGAGTCATCACCTCTTGAGTTAGATTCGTCGTTGCAAGAGCGGATCCACTGGAAACAACCCAACGTGACAATGTTTGCAATGGATTTGGCGACACCAGTGCACCCTGCTGCCGTGAAATAGCGGCCGTTGCCACCCATAGAATTGCAACAGTTGTCAATTCCTGGTTTTCCGGTTTCCCAGGTAATGCAGCATATTGCACATGAGGGAAGGGCATTACAGCAGCCTGCTAGAATCTCACCAGTATACAGTGATGTACTACAAATCGATACAATGGGCCCACAGCAGGGTACAGACTCGTACTGTGTTAGGTTGACGTGGGCCTCCATTGACATCGTTACGGGTCCGGGAAGGGAATTGGTCATGCGTGATCTCCTGTTTTGAAATTGTATGACTCGAACAAGGTGATTACAATAGCCCCCTTATACATTCTCAAGTTTCACAAAAAAAGTTCTTGCCAAAGTTTAGGGGCGAAGTCCCGGCAGATGTTAGCCTAGGGCGTGAGCCCTAGGTGGCTGTAAATAAATGGATTAGCCCCAAAGGGGCGGCACAAAAACGTGGC
>JBFIDQ010000331.1:0-2700 GCA_041603795.1 Chlamydiales bacterium | reverse complement strand
TTTTTAAAAAATATTCTCACCTCCAGATTGCGTTACACCCATGAATGGGTATAACGTTGCAAAATTTGTCTACAGGCTTTACGCTAGACCCCTAGCTGTGAGGCAGTAATGGCAGAGTATCAGGTAGTAGCGAGGCGGTATCGTCCTCAGACCTTTGGCGAGGTGGTGGGGCAGGACGCTGTAGTGGCGACGATTAAGAATGCGGTGAAATTCGATCGAATTGCGCACGCGTATTTGTTTTGTGGATCGCGAGGAACCGGAAAGACCACGCTCGCGCGTCTCTTTGCCAAGCTTCTTAATTGTGAGGCGCCAACAGCTGATTTCGAGCCGTGTAACGCGTGTAGTTCCTGTCGCGGAATTACTTCGGGGAGCTCGCTTGATGTCCTCGAAATCGATGGAGCGTCAAACCGCGGCATTGATGACATCCGTCAGATCAATGAGACTGTGGGCTACGCGGCGAGCCGCGGTGGATACAAGGTCTATTTGATCGATGAGGTCCATATGCTTACTGGAGCGGCCTTCAATGCGCTGCTCAAGACCCTCGAAGAACCCCCCGAACGCGTGAAATTCTTTTTTGCGACAACGGAGCCGCATAAAGTCCTGCCAACGATCCTCTCACGCTGCCAGCGTTTTAATTTAGCGCGGATCTCTCAGGAGAAAATTGAGGGAAAACTGACCCGAGTGGCGGCCGATATGGGGGTGGAGGTGGAGTCAGAGGCGCTCAAGACCATCGCGCGTGTTGCTGACGGCGGGATGCGTGATGCGGAGTCCATTCTCGATCAGATCATTGCCTTTTCTGACGGTAAAGTTACCCAAGCTTTGGTGAGTGAGGTTCTCGGACTGATGCCACGTGAGAGCTTTTTCTCTCTTGATAGGGCTGGAAAGGCCGGTGATTTCAATGCAGCCTTTGCGATAGCCGAGCAGATTTTTGGCGAAGGGAAGGAGATCACGCATTACGTCGAGGAGTTAACGGAGCATTTTCGCGATCTACTGCTGGTGCTGACAACGGGTCGCGCGGCAACGCCTGAATACGCGGAGTCGGCAAAACTCTATCACCGCGAGCAACTGCTCACGATTCTCGATTTTCTGATTGAGGGACAAGAAAAGGTCCGTTTTGCCCCCTCTCAGCGTGTCGCCTTGGAAATGCTACTCTTGCGAATCATTCGTAGTCACCAGCAGATCCCGATCGAAGCTTTGGTGCGGCGCTTGGCTGAGTTGGAGGAGAAGATCGGCAAGCCAGCAGTGGCACCGCCAGCAAAAGTGGAGGCGCCTCCACCCACACCCCCGCCCACACCGAAGCCAAAGCCTGTGGCATCCACTCCACCTCCGCCACAGCCAAAGCCCGTGGTGCCCACACCCCCTCCACAGCAGCCGCAGCCTTCTCGTGAGGAGCGCATTAAGACACAAGTTCAATACGATACCGTCCTTCAGTTCGCTGCAGTCGAGCTAGAAGGGACACTCAAGAAAAAATAGGAAAAAGAGCTCATGGGAACAGGATTCAATAAGCGCAAGAAGCAAGCGAAGCAGATGCAAGAGCAGATGATGCAAATGCAGGACAAGGTGCGTTCTGCGGAAGCGACGGGCTCTGCAGGTAGCGGACTCGTAGAGATCACGCTCAATGGCGATCAGGAAATGACCAAAATCAGGATCAAGCCCGATTGCGTTGATCCCGAGGATGTAGAGGGTCTAGAAGACCTCGTCAAGGCGGCCTACAACGACGCTTCGAAGAAGTTGCGCGATCAAAGCTCTGGTATGATGGGTGGACTCGGTGGCCTCGAGGGACTTAGCGGACTAGGTCTTTAGATTTAGGTTTGCAAAACAAGGTGATTGTGATAGCGTTCTGAGTTTCATTTGAAACAAGGAGAAGACACAATGGCATCACCAGTAGGGCCCCCAGGGCCCAGTCCCGTAATCAATTTGACACCAGAATCGTTTTTGAAAGAGAAAGCTCCAGAGGTCCAACCGGAAACGGTGGTCCCTGGAACAGGTACAATGGATCCCTCAATGATGCAGCCGCCACCACCAAGCAATCACGGTCCAAAGCTGTTTGGGCGCCCCTGCTCCAAGGCCTTGGTAGATTTATGGGGCTCCGTTCAAGAGGTGCACGATGCCGTGGAGTCCATCGGGTTTCGTAAAAAGGTGATGCAAGGAAAAGAGGCAACGCCCCAGGCTTGGGTCGGTTACTTAGTCGACCTCCATCTCGTCTATTTTACGCTAGAGGAAATTATTCCAGTAAATCCGAAGGCTCTTCCCGTTGCCAACTCCTTTCTTAAAGTGTTTGTACGTGGTAGCGAATTCGGAAGGAGTATGCAGACCTACGGCTTAAAGGAACTCCCTAGGCCAACATCTGCGGGACACGACTACCGTAGGTATCTTCTTAAGCTAGATCCTCAGTTGGTAGAAATTCACGTTTTCACTCGCTACCTTGCCCTTCTGTTTGGCGGACAAATGATGTCGGGGCAGGTGAAGAAGGTGAGAGAGGAAACGTGGGGGTTAAAGGCTGAGGGAGGAGGAAGTTTTTATCACTTCTCCGAAGACCCTAAGGCTCTACGGGGGCGCTACCTGGATGAGCTGGATAAATGGCTAAACGATGTGGCAGTTCCCAAATTTGGCAAGGAGAGGCTTGAGACAGAGCTGGCGACGGCTTTCCGCTTCGCTGGCAAGTTGTTGGCGATTCATGGCGATGACAACGACAAAGCA
>JBFIDQ010000330.1:0-2726 GCA_041603795.1 Chlamydiales bacterium | reverse complement strand
TGCAATAATTCCAAGGTGATCCAATCTTTCTGTAGTCACTTCCATCGTCAGTCCTTTCGGGTTTGAGAAGGGACTAAGATAAATCAGAAACTCAATTAGGCAAACTGCTCAATGTCGGTATTCAGCATGATACGGCCACTTTACTTATGATACGGCCAAGAATTCTTGGTAAATGGCCGTATAAGAGGATAGAGGTGACCGTAATGAGCTTGCGCAACAATAAAATGGCCGTATTAAGGCAACTAGGACTGGAGTCCGATCCGATCAGCCTGCCTGAATTGATGGTTCGATTGGGCGAGGGATTTAAGGATCGTTCGGTTAGACGGTGGCTGGGTCTCTTGGTTGAGGAGGGGGTTGTTAAGAAAATTGGTAAGAAGCGGGGAACCAAGTACATGGCAGCTGGGCGGTCGGAAGAGGCTAACGGTGGGGTGAGTAGTTGTTTCAGTTCCGCAAGTTTGGAGGCTATTAAGATAGTTAAGAGGCCCCTGTTCGAGCGGCAGCCGGTCGCCTATGCGGACGATTGGTTCGATAGCTATCAGCCTAACTCTAGCTACTATTTGCAAGAAGCATTGCGGCAGCAGCTACTGATATCAGGGGAACGAACCAGTAGCAAGGATCCAGCTGGTACTTATGCTCATCAAATTTTTAACAGGTTGATCATTGATCTGTCCTATAACTCATCGCGTTTGGAGGGAAACACCTATTCGCTGTTAGATACTGAACGTCTACTTCTTCACGGCGATACCGCTGAAGAAAAGTTAGATGAAGAAAAGGCAATGATCCTGAATCACAAGGAAGCTATTCGCTATCTTATTGACAACGCACCAAAGGTTGAAGCGAGTCGCAATGTCATATGCACGCTGCACTACCTTCTTTCTGATGGTCTTGTCGAGCCTTCGGAAGCAGGCAAAGTGCGCAAGCATGGTGTGCGTATCGGAGGTTCAACCTACATTTCGTTTGAGGATCCAAGAAGACTCGAGCAGCAATTAGAGAAGATAGCCATGAAGGCTGCGGCTATTAGAGATCCATATGAGCAGAGTATTTTCCTATTGATTCATATCAGCTATCTGCAGGCTTTTGCCGATGTAAACAAACGAACAGCTCGCTTATCTGGTAACATATCATTGATCAAAGAAAATCTTGTGCCTCAGGCATTCAGTGATGTCCGGGTCGACGACTATATGTCGGCTATGATCGCTATCTATGAGCTGCAGGATGTACGCCCACTGGTGGACCTGTATGTCTACTCATATCTACGTACTTGCGCCACCTACGATTCAACCGTCAAAGCGATGGGCTTTGACGAGGTGCGTGTCAGGTATCGACAGGAGCGAAGGGCTGTGGTTGGGGAGGTTATTTTGCAAGAGCTTGTGGGTGAGAAGCTGAGGATGTTTTTGGATGCGGAGACGGATGCACGCGTGCCAGAGGAGGCTAGAGCAGACTTCACTGAGGATGTTTTTGAGGACTTGGAGCTGATGGACGAGAGCCGGCTAGTGGGATTGGGCATTACGCCCGAGCAGCTGAGGGTTTGGAGACAGCATCATCATGGCTTGGGAGGTTGATAACGATGAAGATTTTAATTGCATGTGGGCAGTGTATGTTGGGAACTACGTCCATTGAGGAAGCAGAAAGAGCGATTCTTCTGGCAAGCCCGTCGTCTAGTGGCCATGTGAAGGGGACATGTTCCGTAGGTCATCAGTTCGACGTCTGGATACAAAACGAGTGGTACGAGTTGCTTTTTGAGTCAGCTTGCATAGCATTGGAAGAGGATTTCTATTTAGAGGCTGTGGGTGGGTTCGCGTCATCTTTGGAGAGTTTCTATGGCTGCGCTATACGAGTGCTGGCCTTTGCATTGAAGTGCGATGAGTCAGCGGTTTTCAAAGTGCTGAAACGGACGCGACTTTCCGAACGGCAATATGGTGCTTTTCAGTGGTTGTGGTTGGCTGCCGTTGGTAAACCTGCTCAACAGATAGATGAGGAGAAAATAGGAAAGAAAACCCTCCGGAATATTCGTAATGATGTTGTTCACTGTGGATACTATCCGAGTGAGGATGAGGCTCGAAGGTATAGTGAGTTGGTATTCAGCTTCCTTAAGGAGGGGCATGAGATTCTGAAAAGTAGGTACCCAGAAGAAGTGAGGAAGGTAGGCTGGACAAGACACCCAAAGGTTCAGTCGTCGACAGTCTATCTACCCACGATCCTTGATACAGTCAAAGATCATAAAAACTCCTTCAGAAGTTCAGTTCGAAAGCTCGAACTACAATTAAGAATGCTATCGAGAGCTGATTGAAGGAAATATAAAGCAGAACCGAAAGGTTCTGCTTTTTTGTGTCGATGGAGGTGGAGAGATGCGTTCAGAACTTTTGATTGGGGTAGGGTGGCCGAAAACTGGCCGTGTTTTAGTGAATACGGCCATTTTAGTGCAAATACGGCCAAAACGGCTTGAGAATTGGGCGTATAATAGGACAGAGGTGGCCGATATGAGCCTGCGTGACAACAAGATGGCCGTGCTAAGGCAGTTGGGTCTGGAATCGGAAGCAACCGGCTTGTCGAATTTGCTTGAGAAGCTGGGAGGCGCGGCTTTAAGGAACGTTCGGTCCGAAGATGGTTGAATTTGCTAATTCAAGAGGGATCGGTTGAGAAAATGGGTCAGAAGTGAGGGACCAAGTACATTGCTGTTGGTCGAAAGACAGAAACAACTACTGAGGTAAGTAAGTTGCTTTGGC
>JBFIDQ010000329.1:0-2741 GCA_041603795.1 Chlamydiales bacterium | reverse complement strand
GGCGTCAATACGGGCTTCGGCTATTTCGCCAATACAGCAATTGACCATGACTCGCTCGCACAGTTGCAGGTCAATATTCTTAAGAGCCACGCCGCGGGCTGGGGGACGCCGTTAACGGAGCGCGAGGCGCGCCTCGCAATGGTGTTGCGCCTTAACGTACTTACCAAAGGCTATACTGGGGTGCGTCTACAGCTTTGCGAGGCGCTGGAAGCGCTTATCAATTCGGGCATCACACCGATTATTCCAGAACACGGCTCTGTCGGCGCTAGCGGGGACCTCGCTCCACTTTCCCACCTTGCCCTCCCCCTTTTGGGACTTGGAGAGGTTCTCCATAAGGGCAGAAAAATGCCTTCTGCAGAGGCGCTGGCGGCCGAGGGCCTGACGCCCATAAATTTGGAGGAAAAGGAAGGACTTAGCTTGGTCAACGGGACGCAAGTGATGCTGGCAGTGGGAAGCTTGGCGCTTCTTCACGGCCAACAATTGCTGCAGGCCGCAGAGGCGTCATGTGCACTTAGCATGGAGGGACTGGCGGCGCGTCCGACCGTATTGCTAGCTGAGATTCACCAGCTGCGTGGGCAAACAGGACAGATTGAGAGCGCTGCGCTCATACGCGAAGAGTTGAAGGGGTCGCGTCTCTACGGCGACGTTGAGTTCCCTCGCCTCCAAGACCCCTACAGCGTGCGTTGCGCGCCCCAGGTACATGGAGCGAGCAGAGACGCGCTTGCGTACTGTCAGAACATCCTGGAGCGGGAGCTCAATGCGGCGACTGATAATCCTTTGGTACTCAGTGGCGAAAGCATTGTTAGCGGTGGCAACTTTCATGGGCAACCGATCGCTATGGCAATGGATTTCGCTGCCATTGCGCTGGCAGAACTCGGCAATATCTCGGAGCGACGTCTCGAGCTTCTTCTCAACCCCCATAGCAGTAAGCTTCCAGCATTTCTCTCCCCGAATGAGGGGCTCTGCTCCGGATACATGGCTTTGCAGTACCTTGCAGGCTCGCTGGTCAACACCAACAAAGGCTTGGCCAATCCAGCGTGTACGGACTCCATTCCAGGCAATGTTGGTGTAGAGGATCACGTCAGCATGGGCATGACGTCCGCTCGCAAATTGCGAGAAATTGCGCGCAATTTGCAGACAATCCTCACCTGCGAAAGGCTCGCTGCCGCACAGGCTATCGACCTACGCGGAATTGATGTCGAAACTCTCGGCCATGGGACAAAACGCAGCTACGAACAAATTCGGAGTGTGGTGCCTACACTCACTAGTGATCGTATCCTCTCTAACGAAATCGAAGAGGCGCGCGAGACCCTCTTTTGCTAGAAATTCGCCTCACTGCTACTGTTGCCCCAAGTAACCCCCCTGGAGAAACTGCCATGTCAGAACTTACAGCCAAGCATTGCGTTCCATGCCAAGGGGGCATTCCCCCTATGAAAGGTGCCGAACTTGAGGAGTACCTCGCGAAGCTCGATGAGAATTGGAGCGTGCACGAAGAGCATCACCTAGAAAAAGAGTGGACCTTTGAAAACTTTCTCGATGCACTGGCCTTCACGAACCAGATTGGATCCTTGGCGGAAGAAGAGGGGCACCATCCGGATATCTATCTGACCTGGGGAAAGGTGAGCGTGAAGATTTTTACCCACAAGATCGATGGGCTTAGCGAATCAGACTTTATTCTGGCGGCAAAAATCGATGAAATCTGAAATTGAAAAACGACTCATCGCGGCATTCAAGCCTAGCAAGCTTGAGGTCTACAACGATTCGGCTGACCACGCTGGACACGATGCCTGGGGAGAAAACTCTCACTTTCGGGTAGTGATTGAGTCAGAGCGATTTAAGGGATTGAGTCTTATTGAGCAGCACCGCCTGGTCAATGAGGTGCTTGGCGAACTGCTGCCAGAGAAAATCCACGCTCTCCAACTTGAGACGCGCAGTCCCGGATAGCCGCTTTGCAGCTAACCTACCCGGGACAATTCTTTTACTTGAAACTCTTATTGCCAAGTTTCTTACGTCGGAATGCCATGGCAAAAGCGATGCCTGCTCCTAGAAGGAAGTAAGTTGACGGCTCAGGTACGGGCATGACATCACCAGGAGGTCCCTGAGGCGGATCATAGTCCCCACCGCCGTAGTCGTGACCGTCATCGTCGTCATGGTCATCACCTTCGTCGTCATCATCGTTGTTCATGACAAACTCAAAGTCGTCCCAACCATCGGTACTTGGCTTACCGGTCTTTGGCTTTTTGTCATCTGGGCTATCTGCCCATTCGTCATCACCCTTGTCATCACCTTTGTCATTATTTTCGTCGCCATCACCGTCATCGTCATCATCTGCGCCAGTGTTTCCTGCCGCTTCCTTTTCTATTTGATCACGTAACCAGTCGCCTATATTTGTAGGCTCATCTTTCTTCTCAGCGTCCTTAGCTAGCTTCTCTGCTGCCTTCTTCTCCTCTTCCTTCGCTAGTTTTTCGCCAGACTTCTTCTTGTCGTCTTGCTTACGCTGATCCTCTTCCTTCGCTAGCTTCTCCGCTGCCTTCTTCTCGTCTTGGGCACGCTTCTCTTCCTCTTTCGCTAGTTTCTCATCCGCTTTCTTCTTGTCATCCTGCTTGCGCTGATCCTCTTCCTTCGCTAGCTTCTCTGCTGCCTTCTTCTCGTCTTCGGCGCGCTTCTCTTCCTCTTTCGCTAGTTTCTCATCCGCTTTCTTCTTGTCATCCTGCTTGCGCTGATCCTCTTCCTTCGCTAGC
>JBFIDQ010000328.1:0-2750 GCA_041603795.1 Chlamydiales bacterium | reverse complement strand
TTCGGGCCAGTAAGGGACTTTCACCCTCTAGTTCGTTGCCATGCCGGGCACACCTAACCTCTAACGGAGCGTTGCTCCTGGGACCTAGTGCGAACCGTGCGAATGTCAAATATTTTTCATCAGAACACCCTATTGGAATAAAAGCTCCCGGTAGACGATAAGTGGCGCCTACTCGGAGTGGGCATGGAAAAGGATGGGAAGCTAACGCGATACCGGGAAGGGAGCCTTCTGGAGATAGGCAGCCTTTCCTTTCCGCTAATGATTTCCCTGATCTCAGGCAATGTGATGCTGTTTTTCGACCGACTGATCCTTGCTCGCTACTCTCCCGAGGCGATGAGCGCCGTTGCCTTGGCAGCAGTTTGGTGCCTCCTCTTCCAATACACCATGCTCACGCTTGCCTCTCACATCAAGGTTCTTGTCGGCCGACACAATGGCGCTGGCGAGAAACGACGAGTGGGAGAACCTGTCTGGCAGATGATTTGGCTGGCGGTGGGCAGCCTCTTTCTCTACTTGCCATTGGCAAAATACGGAGCGTTCTATTTTCTGCCCCAGGGCGAGCTCTGGCAAATGAGCTCCGATTACTACCGCGTCCTCATGCCATTCGGTCCAATTTATCCCCTACAGGGAGCTCTCACCGCGTTTTGTATGGGAATAGGTCGGGTAAAAGTAGTCACCGTCGTCGCCCTTCTATCCAACCTCATCAATATCGCACTCGACTTCCTTCTCATTTTTGGCGTGCCAGGATGGATTCCTGAGCTGGGCTGCTATGGTGCTGCTTTGGCCACTGGGATTTCCCAATGCACGCAAGTGGCGATTCTATTTGCGGTCTTTCTCCTGCCAAAGAACCGCCAGATCTACGGAACAGGCCGGTATCGATTCCGATGGCCCGTGTTAAAAGATGCGCTCCGCCTAGGCCTACCGACAACCCTTGGGCACGTCATTGAGCTTGCCGCTTGGGCTTTTATGTCGCGTCTGATGGTCGCACTTTCCACGCAGCATATGACGATGCTTGCGATGGGCCACTCCTTCTATCTTCTCATCGGTTTTTTTGGGGATGGACTCCAACAAGGCGTCACGGTGATCACCTCAAACTATTTAGGAGCTTGCCGTGTCGACATCGTGCAGAAGGTTCTTCGGTCAGCTTTACGTCTTCTGTTTCTCATCGCGCTTGTGCTCGCCGTACCGTTCCTTCTCTATCCCCAGGGCCTAATTTCCCTTTTTCTGGGAGAAGGTAGTGCGTCTACCACACCGGAGATGGTCTTTTTTCTACGGATGAATGCCTTGTGGGTTTGGCTCTATTTCGTTTTGGACGGCACCGTGTGGTCATTTGGTGGGGTATTGACGGCTGGTGGAGATACCAAGTTCATCATGATCGCCAATAGCCTATCCGCCTGGCTCTTTGCCATTGTGCCCACCTACTTCATCATGGTACAGCAAGGTGCCAGTCCGGCTTTTACATGGTCGACCACGGCATTGTATGGGCTGTTAAACAGCGCAGCATTCTGGTGGCGCTATCGCAAGGGACATTGGAAACAGGTTGGTAGCTCACTCTATAGCGAGGTTTGAAGTTCGCGTGTTTTGGCACGATGCTTCGTCACAAAGTAATCCATGGTTTTGTATAGGACCTCGTCGAGGCTATGCTTCGCCTCCCACCCTAGAAGCTCTTTGGCTTTGGAAACGTCTGCGATACGGCGATCGCAATCTTCGTACCCCTTTCCGTAAAACTCCTCAGCAGAGACGTCCACAATGGACGGACGCGGCGGGTCCTCTGCGGTACGGAAATGTGTATCAAAGATGGCGCACATTTTCTCCGCCATCTCCCGAATTGTTAGCTCGTTCTCGGGCTGTCCGATGTTAAAAATCTGTCCCGAACAAACTCCATCACGATCATCAATGATCCGTATCATGCAATCAACGGCGTCATCGATGTGAGTGTAAGCGCGGTAGTTGGTGCCCCCATCTACTAACCTCATGGGCTCTGTACCGTACAAAAGGGCGTCCATAAAGTGACTAAACACCCGAGGATTCCCTCCGCCGCACTCCGAGGGCAGGTAGTCAATACGTGGCCCAACAAAGTTGAAGGGTCGAATGATGGTATAGTCGAGACCATTCACCAATCCATTTGCATGAAGAAGGCGTTCCAAAAGCTGCTTGGCACACGCGTAGATCCATCGGTGATTCTTCACTGGGCCCATAATCAGGGGCGTGGTGTCCTCCGCAAACGGACATGGATGCTCCTTGGAGTCGACTCCAAAAGCTTTTGCTGCGGTTAGCCCATACACCTCACATGTGGAGAACTGAATGATACGCCGCCTATGCCTCATGCACTGATGGACAATTTTAAGGTTCTGCACAAAGTTTAGTTGATACACCCCAATCGGATCTTGGACGTATTCAGACGGATTCGCCACAGCGACCAAGTCAATCACCACATCGGCATTCTTAACCTCCTGCTCCACCTCTTCCTCGTCACGAGAGATGTCCAGAAGACGAAATGTCAACTTAGGTGAGTCTAAAAGATGAGCAATCTTTTCATCCTCAATATCCACCGCCACCACCTCATGATGGCCATCTCTCAGAAGACGTTCAACCAAGTTTACGCCAATAAAACCACCAGCACCCAGCAACAGTATACGCATCTAATACCCCCTACCGATCAGCAAGCGAACTTGTGACATTTGGCAATTTTTATGCAAATCGAATGCTTGGTGGCTTACGGCGCAGTCATCCCAGGCTCTTCGCCTACCCGG
>JBFIDQ010000327.1:0-2780 GCA_041603795.1 Chlamydiales bacterium | reverse complement strand
TTCATCAGGGCAGCGTTTTGCCTCCAGCTTCCTTCAGATTCCACCTCGCGATGGACACCCTTGCCTTCAGCTAACTGTTCCCCCCTTCGGGCCAGTAAGGGACTTTCACCCTCTAGTTCGTTGCCATGCCGGGCACACCTAGCGATTTCAATTCGACTATTCGCGCCTTAAAAGCCTCCACCGCCTCCGGAGACTTGCCATACGCCAACATATCCTCAGAGATATCATCTATTGGGATGTTATTTATTTTCTCCTTAGCCGAGTCTGATAATTTTTTTTCGGCGTTGAGCATGGACGCAAGACAGTTGGTTAATCCCGTATTTTTGTCAGGAGAACTGAGGCCGCTGTCAATCTTGATAAGTTTACTTTTTGAAGAACCCTCTATTGGGGCGACGCGGAAGTTTCCAGAATGACCATCGTTTTCCAAAATGGTCCACATAATAATATTGGCATCTTCAAAACTACCCTGATCTATGGAGTCCCTAAGCTCCTCGGGTGACTTGCCTATTTGGAATTCCTGAAGATCCTTCGAATTCGGGACAAATGCTTGCGCTGAGCACAGTTTAACTTTATCAATGCCGGCATCTAACCCCAGTTCTGCAGAATCGAGAGGAAAACCGTCCATGAAATCATGAAATCCATCATTTTTCAGGACAACCATTACTGTTTTAGGAATCACCGTAGCTAATCCAAGATGTTCAGAAATTCTGGAGGCCAGGGCCTCATTTTGAGCGGATTGATAGTTTGGTATGTCTGTTTTGACGCGATAGTCGGGAGCATCTTGAATTGAAGCTACGTTCTTTCGGTTATTCATGCAAAACACGTCCTCATCATTGGGCTTGATGATAAACTGTGTCGTTCCCTTCGAATTTTTCAAGCAGTACGCCCCTCCTGCCCCACCCTCTACAGGTTCAAAGGTTCCTGCTTTTTCTAGCCCTCTTAAGGCTTTATATGTGTCCAAAGATTGTAGCTCGCTTGCCTCAATAGTGCCGCTCATGGACTCTTTCTGTTCCGATAGCATATGGCGCCGTTCCGATATAACGTCTCCCAATGTGCCCTTCATATACATATCCTGGACCTCTTCCAGATAGAAAGGCATTATGTTCTTAAATTCAGTAAAACTAGTCGGTATAACCCCTTGTCTTCTAGCAACATCTACAATATTTGTTTGGACAGCGACGTGTTTTGTTTTGCCATGGTCGCTCCATTTCCACATTCGCCCGATCAAACTCCTGCCTTTCGAACTAGCAAAGACACCGCCAAGAGTGCCGATCGCCACCCCTACAATGCCAGCCGTTGCAACTAGAGCGTGCAGGAACTTGCTTACCGCGCCCCTCTTTTCCTGTACATCAACAAACCGGTATAGCCGTCCATTGAACACCTCATTTTTTTCAGAAAGAATCTTTGCTTTTGTTTTTTCAAGGTCATCACCTCTTGACGGTTGAATGCGGTACTGATGGTCACCAGATGGAATCTTTCCTCCACCAAACGAGTCTGACATAAACTTCCCTCCTCCCTCTCTAGGCGGGCTTCGCTCTGGGATACCCACAAATTCTAGCTATTCAAGCAAGGGTATCGACCGAACTTGGGTTTAGATTAGTAGCCGCAACTGTTCCTAAGGCGGCGAAAAGAACCGTTCCTCTGGAATTCGAGGTATCTACATCTCTTCACATCGATCGACTAACACCCTGTATCGTTTTTTATGCCGGCCTGATAAACTGATGTTTTTTCGTAAGAGATGAGCCACAGGGGAGCAAAAAATGAGTACTCAAGATGTTATGGAACATGAATCTGATGGCAATGAGACACTAAAAAAATGGGTAGGTGACTACGGACAAACGCTCCTTTACGGGTTGATCATTGTAGCTGCCATTCTCCTGTTTTTCTTTCGTTACTCCTCTGCTAATCGCTCGCAAGCGCAAGTCGATTACATGAAGGCGGATGTCCAATACCTCGACTACAAAGTAGCCAACGATGCGACACCTCCAGAGGCTCTGGTCACTCTTTTGGCGCAACATCCGGATTTAGGCGCGAAGTACAATGCTGCGATCGCTCAGCTCATCATCTGCCGCAATGACGACCCACTAGGGGTCACTTGGGGTAAAAAGGTGCTTAGTTCCCCAACACTGCAAGCTACGCCGCCATTCAGATCCTACGCAGAGGGAACACTAGCCATCACTGCTGGTGACTTCGCAGCGGCTGCTGAGCTGACAGAGTCAAACGAATCAGGCATGCTTAATGCCTTCTCGCAGATGCGCCTAGCACTGCTCGCCAAGCAAGGCGGAGAAACTCCCTCTTGGGACACGCTCCAAGCAGCACTAACCCCCGAATTTATCGCACACCTTGACATGCCCGCTCCTCTAATCAAAGAGTTTTTTCAGAAGCCGATGACGCTCAAATAGAAAGAGAGGGAGCCAAGCGAAACCTTTTTCGCATAAGTATTTTTGACGGAGTTTGCACTGAACCTCCCCATGGCTAAAGCCAGAGGGTTCTAGAGGCAAGCTGGCTGTCTCTCTGTGGCTCTCGGCTTACGCCTACAACATCCACAGCCTCGACAGGCAACGATCCTCCTCTAGCACGCGACTGGCTCTGTCTTTGGCCAAGACCAAAGCTAGAAAGGCAAGCCTTCCTATTTGCCAGTTGTTCTAACCTCGATACCGCGCGCTCTAGCAGCGGTTCCGCAGCCGGCCAAGCATTTAAGGCTTGGCAAGTATCGAGATGATCCTTCTCTACGTAGCGCGCTAGATGCGCGCTATATAGATCTCTTTGAGCAACAACAC
>JBFIDQ010000326.1:0-2788 GCA_041603795.1 Chlamydiales bacterium | reverse complement strand
CTCCAGAAAATGTATTGAAAACTACAGAAAACTCAAATTTTCTGTGTGTGTTTTTTTTCGGCAGTAAATCATAAAATCTTCTATACATTGTACAATATATATTTCGACGGGTGATAACTATGATGAAGTTTTTGCGTGTATCCGCTTGTTGCCTACTTGCCCTTCCCTATGTTGCTTCTGAGGGATAACACACTCATGCTCTTGGGAGACGCCAAGGAAATGATCTCCTCTTTGTCCGCGTCCCTCGCAGAAGCGGGTCTCTAATTTCAGGGTCGCGTGCACAAAAAGATGAGCATTCCCATCACCATTCCTGGAAAAAGGTTGAGAAGTTACGAGAAATCTTTTCCGGATTCCACTCAACCACTTAAACTATTTATATGAAAAATATCATCAATTCACTTGCACAATAACTCAACAAAAGATATGCTTTTTAGCATTCAGACTTGGATACAAAAAACAAATGATTAGCCGCTTTGCCCCGATAATTTTTCTCGTGCTTACCGCTCTAGCAGTGGGGTGTAGTCAGCCTGAATCAGTTCCGCCAAGCAAGCCACGAGTGGTGGTTTCGATCGCTCCTTACCGTCCCTTCATCCAAAGACTTATGGATGGAGAGGTGGATGTCGATTTGCTTGTCCCTGCGGGCTCCAGCGCTCATTCCTATGAGCCTTCTGCTAGACAGGTCGGAGTTGTGGCTTCTGCGAACCTTTGGTTCCGCATTGGAGAGGAGTTTGAGGCGCCTACGTTAGCCGCTATCGAGGGGCATAGTGAAAAACTGACCGTAATTGATCTACGCGAAGGGGTCGATCTCCTAGGGGATCCAAGCGACCCAGATCCGCATATTTGGCTTAGCCCTCGACAGCTCAAGACCCAGATCGTTGCCATTGCGAAGGTTTTAGCATCACACTTCCCTGAGCGGGTCGAAACAATTGAAACTCAACGAGATCTTCTGGTGGAGGAGCTGTCGACTCTGGATCTGCGCATCATGACGATTCTCGATGCGGCTCCCGCGGAAGCAATTTTAGTGGCTCACCCTGCCTACCTCTACTTTTGTAACGACTACGGCATTGAGCAGCTCTCAATTGAACGCCATGGCAGTGAGCCGGGTGCGCATGAGGTGACGGATCTCCTTCGTGACGCTCGCCTAAAACGCCTGCATCGTGTCTATGTGCAACCTCAGCATTCGAGCAAGGGAGCGATTCAACTTGCCCGTGCTCTCGACGCAGAGGTTGTGGAAATAGATCCTTTCTCCGAAGATTACTTCAATAACATGCGAACCATCGCCTGGAAATTTGCGGGGTATTAATGGCGGAGCCACTCCTCGTCCTGAAAGGAGTCCATTTCTCCTACGGGGACGTGCCAATCTTGAAAGATGTCAGCTTGGCCATTGCGGAGAACGAATGGGTAGGACTCATTGGCCCACATGGCGGGGGAAAAACGACTCTCTTACGCCTTATCATGGGATTTCTAGAACCCACTGAGGGATCCATCTCCCTTTTTGGAACAACGCCCCAACAGGCGCGCCAATTTATCTCTTACGTTCCTCAGCACCTCGTCTATGACCGCTCCTTCCCCATTACCGTGAGTCAGCTTGTACTAGCCGGGAGTCTCCACAAAAGCCGCTGGTGGGGCCCATACTCCTCTGCAGATAAGCGGCGAGCTCTCGAACAACTCGACCGCCTTGGCATTGCCGATCTCGCGAAGCGTCCATTTGGATCTCTGTCCGGTGGACAGGCACAGCGCGCCCTCCTTGCCCGCGCGCTGATGTCAGAACCAAAACTTCTTCTTCTTGACGAACCGACAAGCAACATGGACCCCTCCATGGAAGCCATAACTCTCGATCTCTTTGATGAATTGCGCAAAGAAATGGCGATTCTTATGGTGACTCATGACCTACGGACTATTGTGGAGCGGGTTCAACGGATTGTTTGCGTACAAACGGAAGTCATTCCTCTACTACCAGAAAAGGTATGCGAGCATTTTGCTTTGGGACTCTACCACCATCCGCTGATAAATAAGGGGAAAGAATGAGCTTTTTCGAAGCGCTGCAAACCAATCCCCTTTTACAGACCGCACTGATTGCAGGCCTCCTCTCCTCTATTGTGAGCGGCATTGTTGGCTCCTACGTGGTCATCAAGCGCATCGTATTCATCAGCGGGAGCATTGCTCACAGTGTGCTTGGTGGAATGGGACTCTGCCTTTACCTACAGCGCGTCTACCACATTTCATGGGCGACACCCATTCTAGGCGCAATAGGCGCTGCGGTACTTTCTGCTCTACTTGTTGGCTGGGTGCACCTTCACTATCGCCAGCGAGAAGACAGTGTGATTGCCGCTTTGTGGTCCGTTGGCATGGCCATTGGCGTTATCTTCATCTCCAAAACGCCAGGCTACAACGTTGAGCTCAGCAACTTCCTCATTGGAAATATTCTCTGGGTGAGCCACACCGATCTTTGGATTCTTGGCATTCTCGATGCGATCATCCTTGCGACCGTGCTACTACTCCAAAAGCAATTTCATTTGATCTGTTTCGACGAAGACCAAGCGCGCCTCGAGGGTGTTCGCGTGAACCTGCTTTACCTCCTACTACTCATCCTCATCGCAATTTCCGTGGTCTTACTGATTCAAGTTGTAGGCATTATTCTAGTCATCACCATGCTGACCCTGCCACCAACCATCGCCAATCTCTTCACCCATCGCCTATCGACCATGATGGCCATCGCCGTCGGCCTAAGCCTCCTCTTCAGTACAGGAGGCTTAGCGATCTCCTACTCCCTAGATTGGCCCGCAGG
>JBFIDQ010000325.1:0-2796 GCA_041603795.1 Chlamydiales bacterium | reverse complement strand
CTACGCTTAATAGTAACATTAAATAAAAATATTGTCAAAAATAGAATAATCACGAAGTAAAAGTAGTAATTTGACTAATAATATACATATTTTTAACAATAGAACTTGTAGAGGCGAATACCAACAATAAACAAAGGCGAACGCAATGGATCCCCCTTCTGGTGTTAGCGGAGTCGGCAGCAGCGCTCAGCTTCCCCCCAGACTTAGTCCCGAAAAGCATGAATTACTCCTTCATGCTGGTGGTCGCGAACGCAGTGCCACCGTTACGGAGGTCAGCAGCGGTCCGCTAGATCAGGTCAGCAAAAGCTGGAACGGAGATTCACAACCAACTGCGAAATTACCCACAGCAAAGGTCCTTGCAGATGCTAACCACAAGAACCCAGCATTTCTTGACACGAGCAACAGAGTGGACACAGCAACAAGCCTGGTCTTACCTAAACGACCAGAGACGCCTTCTCCAGCCACGCCTAAAGTTTCTGTTGCCGTAGAAAAAGCGCAAAAGCTAGCCAGAGCTGACCGAACGGAGGCTTTTTACAAAGGGTTCATCAAAGATTTCAAACTCTATGGCAAGTACAAAAAAAACAAAGCGACCATCAAGAGCGGCGCAGACGCCACCAAGACCGAGCAAGCAGTCACCCACAATAAAAAAATCGCCAGACATTTCAAAAAAAAGATAGCGGGGGTTGTTTTTGTAGTTGCCACACTTGCCGTCATCACAGCAGCAGCTCCTCAGCTCGCTGTGGGGGCCATATTAGTGGTCACCGTAGCAAAATCAATGCAAAAGATCGGAGCAGGAGCGCTAAAACTTAAAGAGTGTCTTGCTGCCATAAAAACGACAACCGACCGGATCGAGCAGATCAAAACCAACTTTGTTGGCGTAGAACCCAACATGCTGCAGGGAGCATTAAAAGAGCCCCTGAAAGACCTAGAGAACCTAAAAAAACTAAAGAGTTTGATTGTAACAAAACTAGTGATCAACACAATTGTTGGTGCTACTAGCGTACTCATGCTCGGGTTCGACACACCTCTCACCCTTGGAAAGTTCTTAATGGACCACCCCAGCACAAAAGCTCTCGCCTCAAGTCTCGCGGTGACAACCTCTACTTTCGCGTTGATCCTAATGGAGAATACGGTTCGATCCGTGGGTGATAACCTAACTGATCAGTTAATCGTCTCTGTGTTAAACCTCAGAATAAACTTGTCAAACAGAACAAAAAACCAGATGGCCTAGGGATGATAAAATCCGACCTCGAAACATTACATAAATGGCTGTCTGCAAAGGGCTTTGCGAACTCCATCGTAGAGAAGTCTAATGTTTTTTCCGGTGACCGGATCATGATTGACTTCGAGTACGAAAACAAAGACTATCCACTGGTTTTGCAAATCAGCGTCAGCAACCAAGATCTTTGTGAGAGCGACGAGATATTTGAGCTAAAAGAAAAGCCAAAAAACTATGAGCTAATCGACCTCTATCTTGGTTTCCCTTTTCAGGTCGACGATCAGCTGTCCGGTGACATTGCGACGTTAGTAGGAACCATCGATCAGGGACTAGAGTTTCCTGGACTCAGGTACCACTTGGGAAGGCGACAAATTACATACCAACATCGCTATTTCACAGCAAATAACCTTATTGACACTCGCCTGCTCATCGTCTTTATCTCGTTTATTCATATGACCCTACTTGGCATCACCCCTCTACTCATCGAAGTAGGCACCGGCAAAGCATCTCTGGAGCAAGCTTTGACTCACCTCAGCGAACTATCCAAAGAAAAATAAGGTCATGCAAGCACCTCAGCATGCAGGTTGTGAATGTCCTCATGCGCCTCACTCTTCTCCTTCACCTTGACAAGTTCCACAAAGAGGGTGCTATCGAGGAGGATTCGTGGATCCGTTCCAAGGCGAAAGAGCTCGCCATAGACCTGCTCCCGTGTTTCCTTATCGAACTGCGTGTTCTTTCGCATGTTACGGCGATAGACGCGCCACTGGGTAAACCATATGAGTGGGTAGAGGAAGGGAAAGAAGAGCGCTGGTGTGGTTCGAATGCGGTTCGGCTCGATGTGCTTTAAGGCGAACCCATTCAGAAGAGCGAGCGTGCGCAGCTTTTGGATTCCAATCAGAAATATATGCCCGAAATAGGGCTCTCTATCGCTTTCGCGATCCGAGAGCCAGACGGAGTCGAGTTCATTCGGCGGCATTTGCTTGCTGAAGTACTCGCTTTCTCCCAAGAGATAGCTCACCCGGCTGCAGAGGTTGGAGTAGTTGGGTGTGGTAAGGATCAGAGATCCCCCTTTCTTTAGGACGCGCGCAAATTCACCAAGGGTGCGGTACTGGTCAGTGAAGTGCTCGAATCCCTCGACGCAAAGTAGAGCGTCGACTGAGCCATCTTCTAGAGGAAGGCCTTTGGCGATATCCGCCTGGTGGCAGGTCACCCCATCCACCTCGAAGTGCTCCGGAAAAAGATCATATGCCAGTGGTTTTGCTCCGATTTCCAGCAGGATCTCCGTCGCAAATCCGTTGCCAGCGGGACAGTCAACTACCGTTTTTCCGCGAAAGCGATCGGCTTCTCTCCGCAGGAAACGATTCACAAAATATTTGATGCTTTTCCGATTATTTACGCCCATTAGCCCCTCCGCCAAAGGCAGCGAGTATACCAAACTAGCAAAATTGCGACTATAGCGCAGGTTTAGTGCCCTGCGCAATTTTTTGGGGCCGTGTCTGCTTATCGCACGTATAACGCACGTTTTTGGTGCCGGGTCTCTACGCAATTTTTTGGGGCCGTGTCTGCTTATCGCACGT